>JBILIR010000343.1:0-2527 GCA_044368955.1 Limnohabitans sp. | reverse complement strand
TGAAACAGGTCAATTTTTAGGTTGGGCCGCGTTCAGTCCTACTTCCAAGATTCGTGCGCGTATCTGGTCATTCCAGGAAACCGAGCACATTGACGCCGCATTTTTTGAGCGGCAAGTGTCCAAAGCAGTGGCCATGCGTTCGCGTTTGCAAGTACCTTCTAACGGTGTACGTCTCATCCATGGTGAAGCCGATGGACTGCCTGGTTTGATTGTGGACAGCTACGACGGCACGTTGGTAGCCCAATTTTTATCTGCAGGTACTGAGCGATTCAAAGCCGACATCGTCAATGCTTTGGTGCTACACACTGGTGCGCAGCGTGTATTTGAGCGTTCGGATTCCGGGGTGCGTGGGCTAGAAGGCTTAGAGCCCAAGACAGGTTGGCTCTTCAGATCGCCTGGCGCGAGCGACACCACTGCCATTGTCATTCAAGAACACCACTGGACCTTGGAGCTGGACATCTTGGAAGGACACAAGACGGGGTTCTATCTTGACCAGCGCGACAGCCGCTTGAAGTTTGCCGAATATGCTCAGCGTCTGGGCTTGCAGCAGGTTTTGAACTGCTATGGGTACACGGGTGGGTTCAGTGTGGCGGCTTTAAGCGGTATGCGCTCTGCAGGCTTACTTGGCAGTGGGGCCACGGTGACCACGGTGGACTCCTCTGCACCAGCCATTGCCAAAGCACAGGCCAATGTCAAGCGCAATGGCTTTGATGAGCGCAATGCAGCGTTCTTAGATGCTGATGTCAACGCCACCTTGCGAAGCATGCATAAGGAGGGGCGTCGCTTTGATGGCATTGTGCTGGATCCCCCTAAGTTTGCGCCCAGTGCAGCCCATGCCGAGCGAGCTGCTCGCGCCTACAAAGATATCAACCGATGGGCCCTCAAGTTACTCTCACCAGGGGGGGTGTTGTTTACCTTCAGTTGTTCAGGCGGTATTGCCCCAGAGTTATTTCACAAAATCGTCGCATCCGCTGGAACAGATGCGGGTGTCGATGCTTATTTTCTGGACCGAGTACAAGCCGCACCCGACCACCCCATGACCGTGTGTTTTCCTGAGGGCGAATACCTCAAAGGTTTGGTTTTGATGCAGAAGTAAGCCAGTCTGCTTGAATGCTGGCTAAACTGCCCCACTTGTTCTTTTTTCTTGATTTCAAGGTTGAATTGATATGCTGATACCCGCCACGGTTTTGACTGGTTTTTTAGGCGCTGGCAAAACCACGCTGCTCAAGCGCATCCTCTCGGAGTCTCATGGTCTCAAAATTGCCGTGATTGAAAATGAATTCGGTGAAGAAAACATAGACAACGAAATTTTGGTCGCAGATACCAAAGAACATATTGTTCAGATGAGCAATGGCTGTGTGTGCTGCACGATCCGCGAAGATTTACGCACCACTTTGCAAGACTTGGCTGAAAAAAGACGCAAAGGTGAGCTTGACTTCGAACGTGTGGTGATTGAAACCACCGGTTTAGCCGATCCTGGACCAGTAGCCCAAACTTTTTTCATGGACGATGAAATTGCTGAAAGCTTTTTGCTTGACGCAGTGCTGACCTTGGTGGATGCCAAGCATGCCGCGCAAACCTTGAATGACCGCCAAGAAGCACGTCGCCAAGTAGGCTTTGCAGATCAAATTTTCATCAGCAAAAGTGAGCTTGTAACTGCCCAAGAGTTGGAAGCTTTGCAGCACCGCTTGAAGCATATGAATCCTCGAGCACCTCAGCATATCGTGCATTTTGGTGAAGTGGCGATTGACAAGGTGTTTGATTTGCGGGTTTTAACCTCAACACCACCTTGGAAATTGACCCCGATTTTTTGAGTGACGGTCATCACCACAAGCACGATGAGCATTGCGACCATCCCTCGCATCAGCACGAACACGATCATGACCATGCGCACCACGAGCATGACCATGGTCATGGTCATGGTCATGGGCATCACCACCACCATGATGACGATGTGAAAAGCTTTGTCTTCAAGGCTGACCGTGCTTTGGACCCGGCCAAGCTTGAAGATTTCTTGGGTGCGATTGTCAATATCTATGGTCCGCGCATGTTGCGCTACAAAGGCGTCTTACACATGAAAGGCACAGAGCGCAAGGTGATTTTCCAGGGGGTGCATCAGCTGATGGGCAGTGATTTAGGTCAAGCTTGGGCGCCTGGCGAGAAGCGAACGAGCAAAATGGTATTCATTGGCATCGATTTACCCAAAGATATCTTTCAGCAAGGCCTGGAACAGTGCATAAGCTGAGTACAATCCGCGCGCCATTGGCCTGCGGCGAGGTTTTGCTCCAAGCCAATGTCACTGGTCACGCATGAAGTTTTAGACAACAACCATAAGCAGTATGGGGCTTGGTGCTAGCGCACTCGACGCCACCCTGTAGGGAGATTTGCATTGAAATCCACAAAGCATTCGAGCAACAGCAAAGCCAAGAAGCCAGCCGTGAAAAAAACAGTTGCCGCAAAAAAAACCACGCCAACAAAGAAAGCTGTTGTTGTCAAAAAAGCTGCGCCAAAGAAACCTTCAGTTAAA
>JBILIR010000342.1:0-2531 GCA_044368955.1 Limnohabitans sp. | reverse complement strand
TTGGCTTTATGGCAACAAGGCCTGCACGACAACCCCAAGCTCAAAGACCGCCGATTCGCCGCCGAGCCTTGGCAACACAACCCGATGTCAGCGTTTTCTGCCGCCCTGTATTTGCTCAATACCCGCACCATGATGGCTTTGACTGAAGCCTTGGACACGGATGACAAAACCAAGGCGCGTATCCGTTTTGCAGTGGAGCAATGGGCGGCAGCTTCAGCGCCCAGCAACTTCTTGGCCTTCAACGCCGAGGCGCAACAAAAAGCCATAGACACCAAAGGCGAGAGCATTGCCCAAGGCGTGCAAAACATGTTGCACGACTTGCAGCAAGGCCATGTGTCCATGACCGACGAGAGCGTCTTCGAGGTGGGCAAAAACGTCGCTACCAGTGAAGGTGCGGTGGTGTTTGAAAACGAGTTGTTCCAGTTGCTGGAATACAAACCGCTCACGCCCAAGGTGTACCAGCGTCCGTTCTTGCTGATCCCGCCTTGCATCAACAAGTTTTACATCCTCGATTTGCAACCCACCAACTCGCTGATTCGCTATTCGGTGGCGCAAGGGCACCGCACCTTTGTGGTGAGTTGGCGCAACCCCGATGTGTCCATGTCGCACACCACCTGGGATGACTATGTGGAAAAAGGTGCGCTAGAAGCCATCGAGGTCACACGACGCATCGGCAATATGCCGCAAATCAACGCCTTGGGTTTTTGCGTGGGCGGCACCATCCTCAGCAACGCCTTGGCGGTGTTGGCTGCTCGTGGGCAAGACCCTGTCGCCAGCGCCACCTTGCTGACCACGTTGGTTGACTTTGCGCACACGGGCGTGCTGGATGTGTTCATCGATGAAGCTTTTGTGAAATTTCGTGAAGCCCAGTTTTCTGAGGGCGGCTTGATGGCCGGTCGTGACATGGCTCAGACTTTCAGTTTTCTCAGGCCCAATGATTTGGTGTGGAACTATGTGGTGGGTAATTACCTCAAAGGTGAAACACCCCCGCCTTTCGATTTGCTCTACTGGAACAGCGACGCTACCAACCTGCCTGGCCCCATGTACACCTGGTACTTGCGCAACACCTACCTTGAAAACAACCTCATCAAGCCAGGCAAGGCAATGGTCTGCGGCGAAGCGATTGACATGCGCCGTGTGGACACGCCTTTGTATATTTATGGTTCACGCGAAGACCACATCGTGCCCATCGATGCCTCGTATGCCTCCACGCAAGTCTTCCAAGGCCCCAAGCGATTTGTGATGGGCGCGTCTGGTCATATCGCTGGGGTTATCAACCCGCCCGAAGCCAAGAAACGCAGTTATTGGACAAGTAAAGACAGCCAGTTTCCCAAGCAGTTTGCCGACTGGAGCGGCAAAGCCCAAGAACACGCCGGCAGTTGGTGGCCGGATTGGTCGGCTTGGTTGAAAAAACATGGCGGACAGCAAGTGGCTGCGCCCAAAAAATATGGCCGTGGTGAGTACAAGGCCATTGAACCCAGCCCCGGGCGCTACGTCAAAGCACGTGCTTAGAGGCTTACCCCCTTATTTGAAACAACCACTGGAGTTAACACCATGAGTCAAAAAATCGCCTACGTGACCGGCGGCATGGGCGGCATCGGTACTGCCATTTGCCACCGCTTGCACAAAATGGGCTACAAGGTCATTGCCGGTTGCGGTCCCAGCCGTGACTTTGACAAATGGTTGGGCGAGCAAAAAGCCATGGGCTACACCTTTTATGCGTCAGTCGGCAATGTGGCCGATTGGACTTCCACCACCGACGCATTTTCCAAAGCGGTGTCCGAACACGGTCCTATTGATGTTTTGGTGAACAACGCCGGCATCACCCGCGACCGCATGTTCTTGAAGATGACGCCCGAAGACTGGAAGGCCGTGATCGACACCAATTTGAACGCCATGTTCAACGTCACCAAACAAGTGGTGCCTGGCATGGTGGAAAAAGGCTGGGGACGCATCATCCAAATTTCCTCGGTCAACGGTGAAAAAGGCCAATCCGGTCAAACCAATTACTCGGCGGCCAAAGCCGGTATGCACGGCTTCACCATGGCCTTGGCGCAAGAGATGGCCAACAAAGGTGTGACGGTCAACACGGTCAGCCCTGGCTACATCGGCACCGACATGGTCAAGGCCATCAAGCCGGAAATTTTGGACAAAATCGTCGCCACCATTCCTGTCAAGCGCTTGGGCACGCCTGAAGAAATTGGCTCCATCGTGGGCTGGTTGGCCGGAGATGAATCAGGCTTTACCACCGGGGCAGATTTCTCCTGCAACGGCGGCCTGCACATGGGCTAAGCGTGAAAACCTTTCGCATCGCCTGCATCCCAGGCGACGGGATCGGCAAGGAAGTCATTCCTGCCGGTCAGCAAGTCCTTCAAGCCTTGGGTCAGCACCAACCCACGCTGCGCTTTGCCTTCACCCAATTTGACTGGGGTGGCGACTGGTACCGCACCCATGGCGAGATGATGCCAGCTGACGGCTTAAAGGCTTTACGAGAACACGACGCGATTTTGTTTGGCTCGGCGGGTGACCCC
>JBILIR010000345.1:0-2532 GCA_044368955.1 Limnohabitans sp. | reverse complement strand
CAGTGCTTAGCGCCATGGCTCGTCGTTCAATGTAACCAACGGTCTCTATGTTCGAACGAAGAACAAGTGTCTTTTTTTGCTTAGAAGTATTTCCACTTGATGGGGAAGCTTTCTTGGGGGGCTCCTTGAACTTACCTTCGGCAACATCAGCCCAGACTTCTGTGAACGTTTGGACAATTCGTTCAGCGTCTGAAATCGAGAATGGATGATCTAAGCCAGAAACAGTGATCGTCTCCTGCTTAGTAAGCTTGGCTTCATCAAGTTTCTTTTGGAGAACAGTCAGTGTTTCTTTGTTTATCGGTACGGCAATTGATTCAGTTTCACCAGTAGGCGTGAAAGTTATCAATGGAATAACGTTCTCGGGAAACCATCCAATGTCAGCATCTTTCTTAGCGATGAATGGAGAGTAGTAAGGCTCTTCAATTCCGATATCAACGATGCGATCTGAGTATTGCGATAAATCGTGAACATCTTCGTATTTAATTGTGAGCAAAGGAGAGAGTTTTTCTTGAAGTGCCTCAAGAAGGAGCTTGATATGCGCTGGCGTATCCGGATTAACTTCAAGGTCATAGCCATCCCAAGCGATGAGCTTCAGTTCTTTATCAATCGAACGCTGTGCTTTGCTGATAAATTCTTCTAGCTCTGAGTCTTTAAGTAGCTCACGATAAATTGAGGAGTCTCCGTTGGAGCGTGGGCTCTCAATAGACAAGCCAAGTCGTTCAACTTTTCCGAAATCATTTCTTTCGACAATAGGACTAAATCTCTCGAATAAGATACCCGCATCTTCCTTGGCTTTCTGAAATTGACCTTCTTCAATTACGTTTGAAGCATCGTCACCTAGTGCGGCAAATGGATTGACCAAAAAGGCTTGCGCCCTTGATCCTGCGACCATTCGACCGGGCATCTTCTTAATTTCGTTAAGTACTGCTTTAACTTCAGGCGAGAGGATTACTTGAGTGATGCCGTCTTCTGTAGGAATGTCATAACGATCTAATACAGCTGTGTTCGCATCAAACCTAGCGATCCATGATTCGGGAGCGTCATCAAAGTGTGGGATGACTTCAATTACAGAATCAGAACCTACAGCCTGAGACTTGTTGAGCGCAATCTTCAACTTTTCAGGAGTTAGAACAATACTTGCACGTAGAAAGGAATCAAGACGTGCGTCGGCATTAAGGGCTTGGCGACGAATCTTTCCCCATTGCGTTCGATGAAACAAATCTGATCGCTCATCGGTTGCTCTTGAAGCAAAGGACTTAACAATCTTGACAAGTTCCCATTGCTCTTTATTGAGTAGCTGCGGGTGATTGTTCTCGGTGAGTACAGCCCCGTATAGGGTAGGTCGTATCTCTCGGCCTGAGGCATCTTGCCAATGCGAAATGGCAACTTCAAAGTTAGAGTCTGTTAAAGACCCAAAGCTTACAAGTGTTGGCGTGGCTTTGGTCGTTTCTGGCACGTTAAGAATTTCACTTAAATCTTCGTACCCGCCGAACGCAGATGCTTGGTAGAGATCGTCCCAGCTTAGGAGAAAGCTTTCATCAATCATCATTCCTAGACCAGTGTCTTGAAGCTGTGTGATTAAAGGTTCAATGAATTGGTAATCAATTTTCTTCCCGGTGCTCTTTTTGTTCAACAACAAGCCCTCAGCTTTAGTCTGAACAAACCATTGCTGACCTAGTACGCTTGTAGGCGATTTCTTAAAAAAGTTCAGCATCATTATTTTTTCCACCAGCCTTTGTCGGTTTTGTATATAAAGCCCCATTTGCGGAAAACTTTATTCCGATCGGAATGACTGTTACCAACCATCACCCATAGCGCCCCACCATTTGTTCTGTTATCGACAATCGAGAAACCAAATGCGTTACATGTCGAGACCAGAAGCTCTTCACTGAATGGTTGCGCGAGGATATCGACCCAACTTGTGATGCCGGATATAACTTTCAATACCTTCTGCTGAGGGGAGACGGGTGGAACAAAAACAGGAATTTTTACTTCACTTGCTGATAAACCAAAAGAAGGAAATTTGAATGAGCTAGAGGAAGATTCAACCTTTTTTTCTTTGACTTGAGCAGGTTGAGAGACCTGTGGGTTAGAAATATGACTTGGTTTTTTTACTCCTAAAAACGTATCCCTAAATAGACCAAACTGTTTGGAAAGGCCATCTTCGACCATGTCTTCCCATCTATAAAAACCGTTAGAACCGTCGTGATGGCTATATTTTTCACCATAAGACTTCTTCAAAGAGTTGTAGCCATCTACTGAAAGCGAAAGAGTTTCAGTGAGATCAAAAGGTACTCCGCTTCTTGTGTCATAGAGATACAAAGCGTTTCCAGTCGCACTAAATTCAACAGCGATTACATCTCCAAAAATCATGATGAACGCATTAACCCTAGCGCTCTTTATCGCAGAAATTAACCCCTTCATTTTCGATTTCAACACCACCAAATCCGGATCGCGCGAGTCCGAAATTAAATTCCCTAAGGCAAATTGAACATGGTTCATTTGCTTTCGATAGCGCATCCAAAAATCCAA
>JBILIR010000341.1:0-2533 GCA_044368955.1 Limnohabitans sp. | reverse complement strand
AAACCAATTGGACTGGTCGCCTGAGTTGGTCACGCCCTATGTCAACACCATTGCCGTGGATGTTCAAGCGCCCTTTCCTGGCGATTTGGCCATCGAAGAAAAAATCGCATCGCTCATGCGCTGGAACGCTTTGGCGATGGTGGCAAGAGCAAACGCTGCCTACGGAGAGCTCGGCGGACACATTGCCAGCTATGCCAGTGCGGCCGATTTATTTGAGGTGGGGTTTAACCATTTCTTTCACGGCCGCAGTCAACAACACGGCGGCGACTTGGTGTTTTTCCAACCGCACAGTGCGCCTGGCGTTTATGCAAGAGCCTATTTAGAGGGGCGCTTAAGCGAACAAGATTTAGCGCATTACCGCCAAGAACTCAGCGCACCCAAAGCGGGTGCACGGGGCTTGTCCAGCTACCCTCACCCTTGGTTGATGCCCGATTTTTGGCAGTTCCCCACCGGCTCGATGGGGCTGGGACCTATCAGCTCCCTTTACCACGCCCGATTCATGCGCTATTTGTCGCACCGTCAACTGCTGGACTGCAGTCAGCGCAAAGTCTGGGGCGTGTTTGGCGATGGTGAAATGGATGAGCCCGAGAGCATGAGCGCTTTGACGCTTGCATCCCGCGAAAAATTGGACAACTTGGTGTGGGTGGTCAATTGCAATCTGCAGCGTTTAGACGGTCCGGTTCTCGGCAACGGGCGCATCATTGACGAACTGGAAAAACTCTTTCGTGGTGCGGGATGGAATGTGGTCAAACTCATTTGGGGCAGTGACTGGGATGGCTTGTTTGCCAGAGACACCCAACAAGCCTTGGTGAAAGCTTTTGCCAACACCGTGGACGGCCAAATGCAAACCTTCGCCGCCAAAGATGGGCGTTTTAACCGCGATAACTTCTTTGGCCAAAACCCTGAGCTTGCCCAACTCGCTCAAGGACTCAGCGATGAGCAAATTGACCGCTTGAAGCGAGGCGGTCATGACTTGGTCAAAATCCACGCGGCTTATGCGGCAGCAGCGGTTCACCAAGGCCAACCCACCGTCATCTTGGCGCACACCAAAAAAGGCTATGGCATGGGACAAGCCGGTCAAGGCAAGATGACCACCCACAGTCAGAAAAAACTCGATGACACAGCGCTGCTCGAGTTTCGCAACCGCTTCAATCTGCCTTTGAGTGACGAACAAGCCAAAGAACTGGCGTTTTTCAAACCGAAAGACGACAGCCCTGAAATGCAATACCTTCATGCTCGGCGTCAACAACTGGGGGGCTACTTGCCCAAGCGCGAAACTGCTTGCGACACCATTGCCGTGCCAGCCTTAAGCAGCTATGCAAACTTCGCGACCCTTGCCGATGGCAAAGAGATGTCGACCACCATGGCCTTTGTGCGCTTGCTGGGCAATCTAATGAAAGACCCGCAGCTTGGCTCTCGTATCGTCCCCATCGTGGCGGACGAGGCACGTACTTTTGGCATGGCGAATCTGTTCAAGCAAGTAGGCATTTATTCCAGTGTGGGACAAAAGTACGAACCCGAAGACATTGGCTCGGTGCTCAGTTACCGCGAAGCCATGGATGGCCAAATTTTGGAAGAAGGCATCAGCGAAGCTGGAGCGATTGCCAGTTGGACGGCCGCGGCCACCAGTTACAGCGTACATGGCTTGGCCATGTTGCCTTTCTACATTTACTACTCCATGTTCGGTTTCCAACGTGTCGGTGACGCGATATGGGCCGCTGCAGACCAACGGGCCAGAGGTTTTTTATTGGGGGCAACTTCAGGGCGCACCACCTTGGGGGGCGAAGGCTTGCAGCACCAAGACGGCACCAGCCATTTGGTGGCGGCCACCATCCCCAATTGCAAAGCCTATGACCCAGCCTTCGCTTGCGAAATGGCGGTCATCGTCGACCAAGGGATGCGGGAGATGATGGTCGAACAAAAAGACGTTTTTTATTACATCACCCTGATGAACGAAAACTATGCGCAGCCAGACCTGAAAACAGGCTCTGAGGAAGCCATTTTGCAAGGCATGTACCTGCTCTCAGACAACCGCTCAGCGCTGCCCAAAGCCAAAGCCGGAGTCACGCTTTTAGGCTCAGGCGCCATTTTGCGAGAGGTCATGCTGGCCGCTGATTTGTTGGCAAAGGAAGGCATCGCGTCGCAGGTATTCAGTGTGACAAGTTGGAGTGAGCTCGCCCGAAATGGCCAAGCTTGCGAGCAAGCGGCCATGAACGATGGCCAAAACCTCACACCGTTTGTCACTGCACAGCTGAGCAACACGCACGGACCCGTGATTGCTGCCACCGACTATGTCAGGGCAGTCGCCGAAAGTGTTCGAGCCTATTTGCCACCCAACAGGCGCTACATTGCATTGGGCACCGATGGGTTTGGTCGCAGCGACACCCGCGCGGAATTAAGGCATTTCTTCCAAGTGGATGCGCAACACATCGCCAAAGCAGCGCGGGTAGCGCTGGCTCAAGCGTGAAGTTTTTCAAACGCAAACATAAAGTCGCGCAATTTTTGCACCGCTGCAAGCGGCATGGCGTTGTAA
>JBILIR010000340.1:0-2534 GCA_044368955.1 Limnohabitans sp. | reverse complement strand
TGAGGCCGCACACCATCAGCATGCCTTGACAGTCTCGGGCTTGCCAGCCAAGGCGCTGGCCTTGGCTCGCGTCTACGGCGTACAAGATTTGCTTGAACTCCAAGCTTAAGAGGCCTGGGCCCTCGAAGCCTTAGAATCATTGGCTTCACTTATGACAGCCATTTCCTTTCAGTCCGTCAACAAAACCTTCACTGGCGCTCGCGGCGCTTTCAAGGCCTTAGATGGCGTAAGCTTTGATATTGAGCAAGGTGAATTTTTCGGTCTCCTCGGCCCCAACGGCGCGGGTAAAACCACACTCATCAGCATCTTGGCGGGTTTGTTGCAAGCCACCAGTGGAAGCATCCGCGTTCATGGCCTTGATGTGAAAACCCAATCCGCACAGGTGCGCAAAATCTTGGGTGTGGTACCGCAAGAGCTGGTGTTCGATCCCTTCTTCACTTTGCGTGAAGCGCTGCGGTTTCAATCGGGCTACTTTGGCGTCAGCGGCAACGATGCATGGTTGGACGAACTGCTGGAATGCTTGGGATTGGCCGACAAGGCCAATCACAATATGCGTCAACTCTCAGGCGGCATGAAGCGGCGAGTGTTGGTGGCGCAAGCCTTGGTGCACAAACCCCCGGTCATCGTGCTGGACGAACCCACTGCCGGCGTGGATGTGGAGTTGCGCCAAACCCTGTGGCAGTTCATTGCACGCCTCAACCGTGAAGGCCACACGGTGTTGCTCACTACGCATTATTTAGAAGAAGCCGAGGCTTTGTGCGGCCGCATCGCCATGCTGAAAAACGGCAAAGTGGTGGCCTTGGACAGCACCAGCACCTTGCTGAAAAACGCCTCCAGCAATGTGCTGCGTTTCAAAATCGACGAACAACTCCCCCCTGAGTTGGCCTCACAAGCCCGTGTGACGGGGCGAATTGTGCAGTTTCCCGCCCACGATGCCGCCCAAATCGAGCACTACCTTTCTGCTGTGCGCCAAGCGGGCTTGGTGGCGCAAGACGTGGAAATCCGCAAGGCCGATCTGGAAGACGTTTTCTTGGATGTCATGGGGGCTGCGTCATGATTGGCTGGCAAGCGCTGTTTTACAAAGAAGTGCTGCGTTTTTGGAAAGTCAGCGCTCAAACCATTGCCGCGCCGGTGCTCACCGCGCTGTTGTACATGCTGATTTTTGGCCATTTGCTCGAAGGTCGCATCACCGTTTATGAAAGTGTGAGCTACACCGCTTTCTTGGTACCTGGTTTGGTGATGATGAGCTTGCTGCAAAACGCTTTTGCCAACAGCTCATCCTCGATGGTGCAAAGCAAGATGATGGGCAATTTGGTGTTTATTTTGCTCACACCCTTGGGGCCTGTCAGCTGGTTTGCTGCCTATGTGTTGGCGGCGGTGGTGCGTGGCATGGCGGTGGGCTTGGGCGTGTTGCTGGTAACGGTATGGTTCGCCCCCTTGACCGTGGTGTGGCCTGTTTGGATTTTGGTGTTTGCACTCTTGGGTGCAGCCATGCTCGGGACCTTGGGGCTGATTGCGGGCTTGTGGGCCGACAAGTTCGACCAAATGTCCTCCTTTCAAAACTTCCTCATCACACCCATGACGTTTTTGAGTGGCGTGTTTTATTCCATCCATTCTCTGCCGCCTTTTTGGCAGCAGGTCAGCCACCTCAACCCGTTTTTTTACATGATCGACGGTTTTCGCTACGGCTTTTTTGGTGTGAGCGATGTCTCGCCTTGGCTGAGTCTGTCTTTGGTCGGTGGCGCATTTGTGTTGGTGGCTGCCTTGGCGTTGCACCTGCTGCGCATAGGCTACAAAATTCGGGGGTGATGTATGACGGCAGACCAAATTCAAACCATGATTGGCACAGGCTTACCCTGTGAGCATGTGCATGTCGAGGGTGACGGCCGCCATTGGTATGCCACCGTGGTCACCAGCGCTTTTGAGGGCTTGCGCCCCATACAGCGCCATCAAAAGGTGTATGCCACCTTGGGCGACAAAATGGCCAACGACGAAGTACACGCTTTGTCGATGAAAACCTTCACCCCTGACGAGTGGAAGGCGCAGGCCTGAAGGCCTGAGTCGCTATGGACAAATTGCTGATTCGCGGTGGCCGAGCCTTGCAAGGTGAGGTGGCGATTGCAGGGGCGAAAAACGCCGCCTTGCCAGAGCTGTGCGCGGCACTTTTAACAGCGGATACGCTGACGCTGGCCAATGTGCCACGGCTGCAAGATGTCTCCACCATGGTCAAGTTGATTCGCCACATGGGCGTGAGTGCCGAGCGCAACGAGGCGGGTGAGATGGTGCTCAACGCTGGCGCTTTGCACAGCCCCGAAGCGCCCTACGAGTTGGTCAAAACCATGCGAGCCTCTGTGCTTGCCTTGGGCCCCTTGCTGGCGCGGTTTGGCCACGCCAAGGTGTCTTTGCCTGGCGGTTGCGCCATCGGCACACGTCCGGTTGACCAGCACATCAAAGGTATGCAAGCCATGGGTGCGGTGATCGATGTTGAGCAAGGCTATATGGTGGCTCGCTTGAAAGACGGTCGCAGTCGCTTG
>JBILIR010000339.1:0-2542 GCA_044368955.1 Limnohabitans sp. | reverse complement strand
ATATGGTGCCCAATTCACGCACCTGTCCCACCGCCATGTCTTCCCAAAAATAAAGAATGTCAGCCATCAGCGGCCACCACCCACGTCGATGTTGGTCCCTGTGACATAGCCTGCTGCGTCGCTCAGCAACCACACGATGGCCTCGGCCACTTCCAAGGCAGTACCAGGGCGTTGCATGGGTACCAGGTGCGCCAGTTGGTTGGCGCGATCTGGGATGCCGCCGCTGGCGTGGATGTCAGTCAATATCAGGCCCGGGCGAACCGCGTTCACGCGTATGCCTTCTGCAGCGACTTCTTTGGCCAAGCCGATGGTGAAGGTATCAATTGCGCCCTTGCTGGCAGCGTAATCGACATACTGGCCCGGCGCACCCATTTTGGCAGCTGCGCTGCTCAGGTTGACGATGCTGCCGCCTTTGCCGCCATTCTTGGTGCTCATGCGCAACACGGCTTGCTTGGAGCAAGCGAACGAGCCCAAAACGTTGATGCGCATGATGCGTTCCAAACGCTCCCATGAGGTGGTGTCAACCCGAGCAGGCACATCCAGCACCCCCGCGTTGTTGACCAAGCCGCCCAATACGCCCATTTCCATGTCCACGCTTCGAAACAAGCGCTCAATGTCAGCCTCTATGCCCACATCGGCTTGAAAGGCTTGTGCCTGTCCACCCTTGGCGCGGATGTCCTGCACCACATGGTCTGCGGCTTGGGCGTCGCGTGTGTAATTGATCGCCACAGCCCAGCCGTTTTGGGCCGCCAGCAAGGCAGTGGCAGCACCGATACCGCGGCTCGCACCGGTGATGAGTAAAACGCGTGGCATGGGGCGGTCTCCGAAGTAAGGGAAAAAGGCAGCCACTCAAAATAGTAGGATGGCAACCCGTTTGGCGTTTTGCCAAGCGCAAAAAGATAACACGATTGGAGACACCCTTTGAGCCTCGTCATCGATTACTACTTAGCCCCGCAAAGCCCGTGGACTTACTTTGGCCACGCCCGCTTGGTGCAAATGGCCAAGCAAGCGGGTGCGACTGTGCGCATCATGCCCGTCGATTTGGGTGGCCAAATTTTCCCCGCTACAGGTGGCCTGCCTGTGGGCCAGCGCCCGCCGCAACGCCAGGCCTACCGCTTGGTGGAGTTGCAGCGCTTTAGCCATTTCTTGCAAATGCCCTTTAACCTAAAGCCCAAGTTTTTCCCTGTCGCCGGAGACGATGCCGCACGCCTCATCATCGCGGTCGACCAGCACGATGGCTTGGATGCTGCGATGAAAGTCTGCGGCGCGGTGTTGGCGGCGGTGTGGGTGCAAGAGCGAGACATAGCTGACGCCAGTGTGTTGCAAGCTATTTTGAAAGAGCAGGGTGTGGCGGCTGATCGCTGGGAGGCGGCCAAAGCCCCCGCAGCGCAAGACGCCTACATGGCCTACACCCGCCAAGCCATGGACGCGGGTGTGTTTGGTGCGCCCAGCTATGTGGTGGACGGCGAAATTTTTTGGGGCCAAGACCGGCTGGATTTTTTACAACGTCGCTTGCAAGCGGCTTGAGAAAAGGGAAGCACACATGGGACATTTCGTTCAATTGCGAGCCGCCGATGGCTTTGAGTCACAGGCCTATCTGGCGCAACCCAAAACACAGCCGCGTGGCGCTATCGTGGTGCTGCAAGAAATTTTTGGCGTTAACTCGCACATCCGCGCCATCTGCGATGGTTTTGCGTTTGTGGGTTTTTTAGCCCTTGCCCCCGCCACCTTTTCTCGCGTCAAAAAAGACGTGGATTTGGGCTACACCGCTTCAGATGTTGAAATTGGCCGCGCCTTGAAAAACCTGGCCGAGGGCTTGCCCCCACCCGGCGTCATGGCCGATGTGCAAGCCGCCATCAGCCATGCTTCCATGGCCACCAAAGGCAAGGTGGGTGTGGTGGGTTACTGCTGGGGCGGCCTGCTGAGTTGGCGAGCCGCCACCCAGTTGGCCAATGTCAAAGCCGCGGTGACCTACTATGGCGGAGGCATGACCTTGGAGCCAGAGCTTTTCAAAAAACCGCTGTGTCCCACGCTGGCGCACTTTGGCGCCAAAGACAACTTGATACCCATCGACACCGTCAGCGCTTTTCAAAAAGCACAGCCCAATGTGGAGGTGCAAATTTATGACGCTGACCACGGGTTCAATTGCGACCAGCGCGGCTCCTACAACCTGGCCGCCGCAGACTTGGCGCTAGAGCGCACCCTGGGCTTTTTCATCAAGCACCTCGAGGGCTGAACCGCTTTTTAAGCGTCGCGCAATTTTTCAGCTGCTGCGATGGCGAAATAGGTCAGCACACCATCGGCACCGGCGCGTTTGAAGGCCAGCAAGCTCTCCATCATCACCGCGTCGTGGTCCAGCCAGCCGTTTTGCGCGGCGGCTTTGAGCATGGCGTATTCGCCCGAAACTTGGTAGGCAAAGGTGGGCAGGTGGAACTCGTCTTTGACGCGGCGCACGATGTCCAAATAAGGCATGCCGGGTTTGACCATCACCATGTCCGCCCCTTCGGCGATGTCCATGGCGACTTCGCGCAGGGCTTCATCG
>JBILIR010000336.1:0-2564 GCA_044368955.1 Limnohabitans sp. | reverse complement strand
ACCGTTGATGATGAATGAGCCTTTGTCGGTCATCAGGGGCACTTCGCCCATGTAGACCTCTTGCTCTTTCACTTCCTTCACCACCTTGGACTGAGGGGTTGAAGAATCACGGTCATAAATGATGAGTTGCACACGCGCACGTACGGCAGACGAGAAAGTCAGACCACGTGTCTGGCATTCGCGCACATCAAAGGCTGGCTTGGCGAGGTTGTACTCAAGGTACTTCATCTCGACAAAGCCATTGTGCGAAACAATGGGAAAAGCGGCTTCAAAGGCTGCTTGCAAGCCTTCAGAGGTGCGCTTTTTAGGGGCTACATCAGCTTGTAAAAACGCGGTGTACGCGTCTTTTTGCATTTGCAGCAGGTAGGGGACTTCCAGCACGCTGTCGCGGCTGCCGAAACTTTTGCGGATGCGCTTGCGTTCGGTAAATGTGTAGGCCATGAGTACTCCGGACTTGATTCACTCGGCGACTGGGGACCGTACAGATGACCAACATCTGCACGTTGTGCTTGGCCCGCTGGCCACTACCAGCGTTGGCGGACGGTTGCGCATTGCACACAACCCGAACCAAGGTTCTTCTGCAGTCAGCTCAGAAGACACTCAACAACAAACAAATTGTTTGCTGATGGGTGCGCTCTGTGAGCACAAAAGGCTGGCACCTTTCGAGGGGTGACCAGCCTTGATAAACACCCTGTTTACTTGAGTTCGACCTTGGCGCCAGCTTCTTCCAATTTCTTCTTGGCTGCTTCTGCATCTGCTTTGGGTGCGCCTTCTTTGACGGCTTTAGGAGCACCATCAACCAAGTCTTTGGCTTCTTTCAAGCCCAAGCCGGTGATTTCGCGAACAGCCTTGATGACTGACACTTTGTTCGCACCTGCGTCGAGCAACATGACGTTGAAGTCTGTTTTCTCTTCAGCAGCAGCGGCAGCGCCACCACCAGCGGCAGCAGGAGCAGCCATGGCTGCAGCGCTCACGCCAAATTTCTCTTCGATGGCTTTCACCAAATCGTTGAGTTCCATGACCGTCATGCTATCTAAAGCGGTCAAAAATGCGTCTTTATCGAATGCCATATTAAATTTCCTTCACTGTTCAGATCTGCCACGTGGGCAGCAATGTTTTGAATGCGCTGCAAGCTTTAGGCTGCAACCGCTTCGCCTTTTTTCGACGCCAACGCGCCAAGTACCACTGCGGTACGTGACATGGGCGACATGAGCAATCCGCACAACTGGGCAAGCAAGACTTCCTTGGAAGGAATACTGGCCAATTGTTTGACACCGTTGACATCCAATACTTTTCCAGCAAATGCGCCACCACGAATGACCAATTTGTCGTTGGTCTTGGCGAAATCAGCCACCACTTTCGCGGCAGCGACTGCATCTGTTGAAAAACCATAGATCAGCGGGCCGGTCATCTGGTCGGCAACACTTTCAAAAGACGTACCAGCGACAGCGCGGCGTGCCAAGGTGTTTTTCAACACACTCAGCGATACGCCTTGGCTGCGCGCATTGGCGCGAAACTTGATCATGTCAGCGACCGTGATGCCGCGGTATTCCGCCATCACCAGTGTCTGCGCTTGTGCTGCAAGTCCCGCCACTTCGGCGACAACTGCTTCTTTTTCACTGCGATTCAGACTCAAGGTCTACTCCTTCAAAATGTGTCTCGGGTTGCCCCTTGAACACGCCACTTTTGCAGCGACCTGACTGTCAAGAAAAAATCTTTTCAGCGGGATCGCCATCTGCGTTGGCTGGTGAATTAAGTGCAGTCTTGCTGCACGCCAACGGTCTTGGATGGCTCAAGTCAGTTTTGCAACCGTCTCGACCCACCGCTTCTTGCGTTGCCGATGAAAGCAACACAAGAAATTTCAAACGCTGATTAAGCGTTCAATGTTTGTGTGTCTACTCGCACGCCCACACCCATGGTGGACGACACCGCCAACTTGCGCAGGTAAACACCTTTGCTGGTAGCAGGCTTGGCTTTGTTCAATGCATCGATGAGCGCCAACAAATTGCCATGCAATTTGTCGCTGTCAAACGAGCGGCGACCAATGGTGCCGTGAACAATACCGGCCTTGTCAACGCGAAACTGCACTTGACCGGCCTTGGCGTTCTTAACGGCAGTAGCGACGTCGGGAGTGACCGTGCCAACCTTGGGGTTAGGCATCAAGCCACGGGGGCCCAAAATTTGACCCAGGGTACCGACAACGCGCATGGCGTCTGGTGCAGCAATGACCACATCGAAAGGCATGTCGCCAGCTTTCACGCGGGCAGCCAAATCATCCATACCGACAACATCCGCGCCTGCAGCCAAAGCCTCTTCGGCTTTCGCGCCTTGGGCAAACACAGCAACACGAGCGGTTTTGCCTGTGCCATTGGGCAACACGACAGCGCCACGAACAACTTGGTCCGATTTTTTAGCGTCAATGCCGAGTTGCACAGCCACGTCGATAGATTCATCGAACTTGGCGGTCGCGCACTCTTTGACAATCGCCAAAGCGTCGGTGAAGGGGTAGAGCTTGTTGGAGTCAACTTTGCCAGCAACAGCCTTTTGTTTTTTGGTGAGCTTGC
>JBILIR010000335.1:0-2571 GCA_044368955.1 Limnohabitans sp. | reverse complement strand
TTTTGTCGGTGCACAAAAACGGCCAAGTGGCGATTGTGCAAACCCAGGGCAACCCCGATTGCCACGTGATTTTGCGCGGCGGCAAAGCGCCCAACTATGACGCCGCCAGCGTGGCCGCTGCTTGCAAAGAACTGGAATCTGCCAAATTGCCGGCCAGCCTGATGGTGGATTGCAGCCATGCCAACAGCAGCAAACAGCATGAGCGCCAATTGGTGGTGGCCAAAGACATCGCCGACCAAATGGCCGGTGGCTCACACAGCGTGTTTGGCGTGATGATCGAAAGCCACCTCAAGGCGGGTGCGCAAAAATTCACCCCCGGCAAGGACAAAGTCGAGGACTTGGCCTACGGCCAAAGCATCACCGATGCTTGTTTGGCGTGGGACGACTCTTTGCAAGCGCTGGAGGCGCTGTCCAAAGGTGTCAAAGCGCGGCGCGGTAAGAAATAACTGGCTCGAAAACGTCATTGCGAGCGCAGCGAAGCAATCTCCCTAGCGCACCGTGATTGCTTCGCTTCGCTCGCAATGACAAGCCGGTTAAGCGCGCGATGACGCTCTATTTCAGGGCCTGCAGCAATTTGGCGTGAACCCCGCCAAAGCCGCCATTGCTCATGCACAGCACATGGTCGCCGGGGCGGGCAGCGGCTTTGACCTGAGCCACTAAGCTGTCGATGTCTGCAGCGATGTGAGTGCGGGCTCCCATGGGAGCCAAGGCCTCTGCGGCGTCCCAGTCCAAACCGGCGGTGTGACAAAACGCCAAGTCGGCTTGTTCCAAGCTCCACGGCAGTTGCGACTTCATCGCACCCAGTTTCATGGTGTTGCTGCGCGGTTCGAACACCGCCAAAATGCGGGCCGCGCCGACTTGTCGACGCAGGCCATCGACCGTGGTGCGAATGGCGGTGGGGTGGTGGGCGAAGTCGTCATACACCGTGATGGCTTGTGCGCCAATCCCCACGCGGCCGCGCACTTCCATGCGGCGGCGCACATTTTCAAACGATGACAAGGCTTGGCAGGCATCAGCCACGGCCACGCCCACATGGTCGGCTGCGATGACGGCGGCCAAGGCGTTCATTTGGTTGTGCACCCCGCCCAAAGCCCATTGCACCCGGCCCTTCACTGCGCCTTGGTGCAGCACCTCAAAGTCTGAGGGTTCGCCGCGCATTTGCCATTCGGCATGGGGCGAAGCGCCAAAACCCGCCACCTCGCTCCATTGGCCCATGGACAGCACCCGCTGCAAACTCTCTTGCTCGGCATTCACCACCAAGCGGCCACTGGCGGGCACGGTGCGCACCAGGTGGTGGAACTGCCGCTCAATCGCTGCCAAGTCGGGAAAGATGTCGGCATGGTCAAACTCGAGGTTGTTGAGCACCGCCGTGCGGGGGCGGTAATGCACAAACTTGCTGCGTTTGTCGAAAAACGCGGTGTCGTATTCGTCGGCTTCGATGACAAACAAGGGGCGGGTTTGGCCCTTGGCCAAACGTCCCAAGCGGGCCGACACGCCAAAGTTGAGCGGCACGCCGCCGATCAAAAAACCGGGTGACAGGCCAGCATGCTCTAAAACCCAGCTCAGCATCGCGGTGGTGGTGGTTTTGCCGTGGGTGCCCGCAATGGCCAGCACGTGGCGACTCTGCTCGGGGGCGTGCAGCACGTGGTCGCTCAGCCACTGCGGGCCGCTGGTATAGGGCAAGCCGGCTTCCAAAATCGCTTCCATCAGCGGGTAGCGCGGTGTGCCATCGTCCAAGCGAGCGCGAGAAACGACGTTGCCGACGACGAACATATCCGGCTTCAAGGCCAGCTGGTCGGCGCTGTAGCCCTCGATCAACTCGATGCCCAAAGCGCGCAGTTGGTCGCTCATGGGGGGGTAGACGCCGCTGTCGCAGCCGGTGACGCGGTGGCCGGCTTCGCGGGCCAGGGCGGCCAAACCGCCCATGAAGGTGCCGCAGACACCTAATATATGAATATGCATCTGGGCATTGTAAAAGTGTGCGGCACAATGGCCTGCCATGTCTTCCAACGACCAAGAAGAAATCGCCGCTACCGCAGCCCGACTCATCGTAGAGGAGGGTTTGGAGTACGGCCCTGCCAAACGCCGCGCTGTGAAAGAGCTTGGCTTGAATTCCCGAGCAGCCTTGCCAAACAACGAACTCACAGAACAAGCGGTTCGAGAGTACATAGACATTTTTTGCGCTGACACACAGCCTACAGAACTTGCCGCTTTGCGTGAATTGGCCTTGCAGTGGATGCACAGGGTTGCTGAATTTCGCCCTCACCTCAGCGGCGCGGTCTGGCGAGGAACCGCCACCCGCTTGTCCGATATCTATATTCAGTTGTTTTGCGACGATGCCAAGTCGGCTGAACTTTTGCTGATCGACAAAGGTGTGCGCTACGAGGTGCATGCCGTCAGCGGCTTCAAGGGTGAGACGGTGGACGCTTTGAGTGTTCGCAGCCGCTGCCCTGTCTTGAATGAAGAAATAGGTGTGCATTTCATGGTTTATGACTACGACGACTTGCGTGGTGCCTTGTTGCCAGATACCCATGGCCGAGCTTGGCGAGGGGATACCGAGGCTGTTCGGCG
>JBILIR010000334.1:0-2576 GCA_044368955.1 Limnohabitans sp. | reverse complement strand
TCACCACATTCAAATAGCTGTTGTGCGGGTTGTCGTAGTGGTTCACATTGCCCGCAAAGCGCAGGTTGGCGTAGAAAAAGTGGTTGAGCTCGCGCAGCTTGTCCAAAGCGTCCGCGCCGGGCAGGATGCTGCGCTTTAACCGCGCAGCCCAATGGTCCATGTCACTCAGCACCTGCTGTATGTCCAGCGAGGGAAATTCATCCTGCGCCAAGCTGATGGCGGTTTCCAGCAAGGGGAACTCGTCGTCACTTTGCACCAAACTGGTGAAGTAGTCCAAGGCGCTGGGGGGCTTTAATTTGTAGTCCATGGCGAGATCATGCCTTCAGCGGCGCAAAAGTGCACGAAGATCCATGCCAAGACCCCGCAATGTGGCGAAATACACCACAGCGCTAGCGCTCAACACCCCTGCCATCAAACCCATTCGCAGCCAAGGCGTGGCTCGCAAGGCCGTCCAATCCCAATGGCCAGCGGCATAAAACAGACAAGCGCCCATGGCAGCCGAGGCCAACGCCACCCGAAGCATCAGCATGCCCCATCCAGGCTTGGCGACAAAACTGCGGTTGCGCCGCAAACCTTGCAACAACCACAAGGCGTTGAGCAAAGCGCCGAGGCCAATCGACAAAGTGAGCGCAGCATGGGCCAAGTACGGCACCAGCAAAATATTCATAACTTGGGTGAACACCAGCACCAGCACCGCGATGCGCACAGGTGTGCGGGTGTCTTGTTTGGCGAAAAACCCAGGCGCCAGCACCTTGATAGCTACCAATCCCAGCACACCCACACCGTAGCCCGTCAAGGCCAGCGTGGTTTGCGCCACATCGCGGTCGGTGAAAGCGCCATAGTGGTAGAGCACCGCCACCAAGGGCTGGGCAAACAGCAGCAGCGCCACGGCGCAAGGCCAAGCCAGCACCATCACCAAGCGCAAGCCCCAGTCAAGCATGGCCGAATACGCATCTGCGTCGCCACTGGCTTGGGCGGCAGAGAGTTGCGGCATCAGCACCACGCCCAAGGCCACGCCCAGCAAGGCGATGGGGAACTCCATCAAGCGGTCGGCATAGCCGATCCAACTCACGCTGCCCGGCGTCAAATGCGAAGCAATTTGGGTGTTGATGATCAGTGACAACTGCGCCACGCCCACGCCCAGCAAAGCCGGTGCCATCAGCGACAAAATGCGCCGGGTTCCTGCGTCTTGCCAAGCATCTTGCAAGCCTTTAGGCGAAAGTGCCAAGCGCGGCAACACACCCAAGCTACGCAAAGCTGGTATTTGCACCGCCAACTGCAGCAAGCCGCCCAGCATCACCCCGCCAGCCATGGCGTAAATGGGTTCCACGCCTTGCGCGGCCAACCACGGCGCACCCCACAAGGCCGCGCTGATCATGCACACATTCAGCAACACCGGCGTAGCAGCTGGCACAGCAAAACGCCGCCATGTGTTCAAGATGCCTGCTGACAAAGCCACCATGGACATGAAGGTTATGTAGGGAAACATATAACGGGTGAGGTCTACCGCGGTGGCCATGCCTTGCGCCGACTGTTGCAAACCGCTGGCCATGGCCCACACCAGCCAAGGGGCGGCCAACACGCCTAACAGGCTCAGCGTCACCACCGCCATCAGCAGCACGGTGGCCACTTTATTGATCACCACACGGGTGGCCTCGTCACCCTGCTCGGCGCGGGTAGCCGCCAACACCGGCACAAAAGCTTGGGCAAAAGCGCCTTCAGCGAACAGGCGGCGAAACAAATTGGGGATGCGAAACGCCACATTGAAGGCGTCTGTCAGGGCATTGGCACCAAACACGCTGGCGATCAGCGTCTCCCGCGCAAAACCCGTGATGCGCGAGGCCAAGGTCCACAAGGACACGGTAGAGGCAGACTTGAACAGGCTCACGCGGTGAAGTGTAGCGGCCAGCCCACGGGGGGTGGTCAAGCGGCTTGGTACAATGGCGGGCTTTGCCGTCATCATCATCAAACCCCTAAAGGAATACACATGGCCTCTGGAAAGCCCAAGAAAAAGAACCCGCGCCTAGCGTCGGGCCGTAAACGCGCCCGTCAGGACGTCAAACTCAATGCCGCGAACACCTCGCTACGTTCACAGTACCGCACAGCGGTGAAGAATGTTGAAAAAGCAGTCTTGGCTGGTGACAAAACCAAAGCCAGCGAACTGTTTGGCAAGATGCAATCGGTGGTGGACACCATCGCTGACAAGCACATCTTCCACAAAAACAAAGCAGCTCGTGACAAGAGCCGCTTGGCTGCCAAGGTGAAAGCCCTGGCCCTCGCCGCCTGACGATTCAGGCAAACAGCCCGGTCGGCCTTTGCGCTGGCCGCCGTTTGAAAACGGTGCGCTGACGGCAAAAAAGCAAAAACCGCCCTTCGGAGCGGTTTTTTTTTATGGCAGCTTGGCGGTGATGATTTGCAACTGGTTGTCGCGGGCAAAGCCCATCACAAAATCCCAAGCCATGACGTGGGATGACCGCATATCGGTATGGACGATGACGCATTTTTGTCCGTCCAAGGTATTGGGCACGCACCATGGCGAATAGCTCAAATGGTCGCCCGGCTGGGCACCCCCGGGG
>JBILIR010000026.1:0-9794 GCA_044368955.1 Limnohabitans sp. | reverse complement strand
GCCACCGGCGATGCTGAAGGCGGCAGAGTCGGCAATGGCGTGGGCCACCACCTTGGTGCCGTTCTCGAAAGCGGCGAACTCGAACACGCCCATGGGGCCGTTCCACACAATGGTGCCAGCGGACTTGAGCTGCGCGGCCAATCGGGCAGCGGTGTCGGGGCCGATGTCCAAAATCAAATCATCGTCGGCCACCTCATGGGCTTGTTTTACCGTGGCAGGTGCGTCGGCACCAAAGCTTTTCGCGCACACCACGTCGGTGGGAATCGGTACCTCGGCTCCTCTGGCCTTCATGGCGGCGATGACCGCCTTGGCCTCGCCCACCAAGTCGGGCTCGGCCAAGGACTTGCCAATCTTCAAGCCCGCCGCCAGCATGAAGGTGTTGGCAATGCCGCCGCCCACGATCAGTTGGTCCACGTTCTTGGCCAGCGCTTGCAGGATGGTCAGTTTGGTGCTGACTTTGCTGCCCGCCACGATGGCCGCCAGTGGCCGTTTGGGGTTGGCCAGGGCTTTGCTGATGGCGTCAATCTCGGCCGAGAGCAGTGGACCAGCGCAGGCGATGGGCGCGAACTGCGCGATGCCATAGGTGGTGCCCTCGGCGCGGTGGGCGGTACCAAAGGCGTCGTTGACATAGATGTCGCAAAGAGCTGCCATTTGGCGGGCCAAGTCTTCGCTGTTTTTCTTCTCGCCTTTGTTGACGCGGCAGTTCTCCAGCATCACCACTTTGCCGGGGGCGACTTGCACGCCGCCCACCCAGTTGGCCAGCACCGGCACCTCGCGGCCCAGCAGTTCGCCCAAGCGTTTGGCGACAGGTGTCAACGAGTCTTCGGGCTTGAATTCACCCTCAGTGGGGCGGCCCAAATGCGAGGTGACCATGACCGCCGCGCCGGCAGCCAGCGCCATTTGGATGCAAGGCACGGACGCGCGGATGCGGGTGTCTTCGCTGATGTGGCCGTGGTCGTCAAATGGCACGTTCAGGTCGGCGCGGATGAAGACACGTTGGCCTTGAGCTTTTCCTTGGGCGCACAGGTCGGCGAAGCGGATGATGTTCATGTTCTTGTCTCTTTGGTGTGTTATTTGCGCCGCATTTTAGGGCCAGCCCCTTTGGGAGAGCAAAGTTCGTTAGTGGAATGCGCCGTCATTGCGAGGGGCATTGCCCCGAAGCAATCTATGCCGCAACTGCGGCACGGGCTTTTTGGGAGGTTTGCTTCGTCAGTTTGCTTCGTCGCTGTGCTCCTCGCAATGACAGCTACTCGCAATGACGAGATTGCTTCGCTTCGCTCCCAATGACGAGATTCGCAATGACGGGCCTCGCAATGACGCCTACCAGCCAAGACCAATGTGCAGTGGTAAATAGACCGCCATCCCTACCAAAATGGTGCCCAGCACCGCTTGTCCTTGCCCACGGCGGTAGGTGTAATAAGCCACACCAGCCGCAGCACCCAAGAGTCGTGCATCCAGCCAAGTGTTGATCAAATGGCCTTGCGTGACCATCACTTCGGGCACGACCACGGCCGCCAGCGCGGCAATGGGCGCGTATTGCAAGCCGCGTTGCGCCCATGCAGGAAAAGGCAACTCGCGGTTCAAGATAAAGAAAAAGCAGCGTGTCAGCACCGTCATGGCAGCCAAACCCAACAGGGTAAGAAGTTGAAACACATCAATCATGCGCAGCCTTGTTCAATCCAGCGGTTTTTTCAATCAATAAACACATGGCCACGGCAGCCGCGATGGCCACCAAGATGTTCAAGCGCAAGGGCAGTGCATAGGCCGCAACAGCTGCCGCGCCGGAGATCACCAAAGACACGGTGCGCATACCTGAACTGGCCAGCGAACAGAGGATGCCCACCAAGGCCAACACGCCGGCAAAGCCCAAACCCCAAGACAGCGGCACTTGGCTGGCCAACACAATGCCCAACACACTGGCAACTTGCCAGCCCGTCCAGGTTAAAAAACAGTTGCCGCAGAGGTAGGCCATTTCAGCGCGTTGGCCTGCCGCATCGGTGGCGGGTTGAGGGTGGTTTTGCACAAACTGAACATAGTTCAAGTCGGCAATAAAGTAGCCAATGGTCAGGCGTTGCCAGCGCGGCCACGCCATCATGTAGCCGCGCAAATGCAAGCTGAACACGGCAAAGCGCAGGTTCACACAAAACGCGGTGGCCAACAGCACCCATACGGGTGTGCCAACCGCCATCAAGGGCGTGACCGCCAATTGCGCACTGCCGCCATACACCAGCAAGGTCATCCAGGTGGACATCGCCGGACCTAAACCCGCTTGCACCATGGTCACGCCGGTCATCAAGCCCCAAGCCCAAATACCGGGCGCCACTTTGAAGGCATCTGCCATGCCCCTGCGAAATGCAGGATGGCGAAAGTTGGCGGGGTCTAGAAACATGCGAGAGGTTTCAATGGCCGAGCACAGCGGCTTGCCAATCACCTTGGCCGCGCAACAGTTCGGCAAAAGCCAAGCGCTTGCCACCAGGCTTTTGCATCTGCGTCAGCCGCAGCAAGCCTTGGCCGCAAGCCACGTCCAAGCCTCGCTCGCTGGCTTGCAACACGGTGCCAGGGGCTTGGTCACTTTTTTCGGGCAAAGCAAGTGCGGACCAAACCTTCAAAGTCTGTCCTTGCCAAAGCGTATGTGCACCTGGGAAGGGGTCGAAGGCGCGAATACGCTGCGACAGCACCTCCGCGCTGAGCGACCAGTCGATCAGCGCTTCTTGCTTGTCGATCTTGGCGGCGTAGGTGACGCCTTCGGTTGGTTGAGCCACTGCGCTTAGCTGAGGCAGTTGCGCCAAGGTTTGCAAAATACCTTGAGCACCCAAGGTGGCAAGCTTGTCGTGCAGCGTGGCGCTGGTTTCATCAGCTGACAAAGGCAAAGCTTGTCGCCACAACACGGGCCCGGTGTCCAAACCCTCTTCCATTCGCATGATGCACACGCCACTCTCGGCGTCGCCCGCTTCGATGGCGCGTTGAATGGGCGCTGCACCCCGCCAGCGTGGCAGCAAAGAGGCATGGATATTCAAGCAAGCCATGGGCACGCTGTGGAGCGTCCACGAGGGCAGCAACAAACCATAAGCAACCACCACCATGGCCTCGGCCTGTGCTTGGGCGATGGCCGTTTGTGCAGCGGCGGCTTCGTCGGGGTATTTGCCATCCAAGCGCAAGCTGGTCGGTTGGCACAGTGCCATGCCGTGTTGTAAGGCGTATTGCTTGACAGCAGAGGCTTGCAGCAGCATGCCGCGACCGGCAGGGCGGTCGGGTTGGGTCAGCACCAAAGCGATGTCGTGACCGCCAGCGTGCAAAGCGGCCAATGCGGTTTGCGCAAAAACCGGCGTACCGGCAAAGACCAAGCGCATGGCTTAGCGCTCGAGTTCGCGTTGTGCTTTGACCAGCTTGCCGCGTATGCGGGTGCGTTTGAGCAAGGACAGGTATTCGACAAACACCTTGCCCATGAGGTGGTCCATCTCGTGCTGAATGCACACCGCCATCAAACCATCGGCTTCATAAGTTTGCATGTTTCCATGCTCGTCCAAGGCTTGAATTCTGACTTGCGCAGCACGCTCGACACTGTCAAAAACGCCGGGCACTGACAAGCAGCCTTCTTCGCCCTTGATGCGTTCGTCGCTTTTCCACAGCAACTCAGGGTTGATCATCACCAAGGGCTGGTTGTGTTCTTCGGAAACATCCATCACCACCACGCGTTCATGCACATTGACTTGGGTAGCTGCCAGCCCGACACCTTTGGACTCGTACATGGTCTCGATCATGTCAGCCGCCAGTGTGCGGATGCGCTCATCCACCACCGCAACCGGTTTGGCCACGGTGTGCAAGCGGGGGTCGGGGTAGGAAAGAATGGTGAGTAATGCCATGGAGCTGTATTGTCGCTTTTTTGGACCAAGGGGTGAAGTGTGGCTGAGGAATAAGCGCACCGCGCCTCAGTCTACTCAGCTAAGGCGGTTTTTATGCTGGTGACTTTCACAAGGGGCCACCACCATGTCTTTGTCTCATCACGGTTTAGCTGCCACGGGTAGCCATGCGCTCACACCACAAAACCAGACTGCCAACGACTGGGCGCAGGCATTACGCTTGTTGCTCACCCCAGGCCTTGGCGCAGCAAGCTCACGCCGACTGTGGCGCTTATGCGGCTCCTTACCCGCCATATGGGCACAGCCTTTTGAGGCTTTGGCGCAAGCGCTGGGGGAGCCGCTGGCCAAGGCCTTGCGGACAGACCCCCCTGAATGGCAAGCCCATTGCCAGCGCACCAACGCTTGGTTGGCATCTGCGGAACAAGGCATAGCCCATGAGGTTTGGACCTGGGACAACAAGGCGTATCCGGCTGGGCTCTTGGCCTTGCATGATGCGCCGCCTGTGTTGTTTGCGCGTGGGCAGTTGCACCGGCCCTTGGGCCCCGCCTTGGCGGTGGTGGGCAGCCGTAATCCCACACACCAAGGGCGTGAGAACGCCCGTGCGTTTGCCTACAACCTGTGCGCTGGTGGTCACGCTGTGGTGTCTGGCATGGCCATGGGGATAGATGCCGCAGCGCACCAAGGCGCTTTGCAAGCCGATGCTGCAGACCATTGCCCCACAGTCGCAGTGGTGGGAACGGGTTTAGATCAGGTCTACCCACGTCAACACCATGGCTTGGCGCAAGACATTGCCGAGCGTGGCTGGGTCCTGAGCGAGCAACCCATTAGCACCAAACCCTTGCCGCACCATTTCCCGTTGCGCAACCGCTTGATTGCCGGTTTAAGCCAAGGCGTGTTGGTGGTGGAAGCGGCTTTGCAATCGGGCTCGCTCATCACCGCGCAACTGGCGCTGGACCAAGGCAAGGAGGTGTTTGCCATTCCTGGCTCAATCCACTCGGCGTTGTCGCGTGGCTGCCATGCTTTGTTGCGTCAAGGTGCCAAATTGGTTGAGAACATTCAAGACATCAGCGAAGAGTTGCCGGCGCTAGACAGTCACTGCGCCAATTCTCTGATGCCCGCAATGCCACCCATCTTGCAAGATGAAAACGCACAAGCGGTGTGGCAAGCCTTGGGCGACGAGGCGCAGTACTTGGATGTGTTGCTCATGCGAACTGAGTTGCCAGTAGCGCAGGTACTTGCCGTGTTGCAGTTGATGCAAGACCAAGGCTGTGTGGCCAACACCGCGGCTGGAAGCTACCAACGCATACACCTGAGCAGCCCGTCATGAAAGGGCTGAAGTTGCTATACAAATAAGCAGCCAAAACCGCCTCGGGAGCGTCGACAAAAACAAGGTATATTCAGAACATATGTTCGATGTTCTTGTCTATGTTTACGAACACTACTGGCGCGGCGAGGCCTGTCCGGAGTTACCCCTCTTAGGACGCAAACTCAGTGCCGCCGGCTTTGACGCCGACGAAATCGAGCAAGCGCTGTCTTGGCTTGCGGGTCTACACACCGCGGCCAACAATGCCGAAACTATTCAAATCAATGCCCCTAAAACCGCTTGGGAAACTGCGTATGTGCAGTCACCTACCAGCATGCGTGTGTATTCAGTGGCTGAGCAGCAGCAGTTGGGTGCGGCAGGCCTAGGATTTATCACCTTCATGGAAGGTGCGGGCGTGTTACCGCCTCAGGTGCGTGAAATTGTGGTTGACCGCGCCATGGCGGTGGGCACCCATCCCATCAGCTTAGACGACTTGAAAATCATCGTCTTGATGGTTTACTGGAGCGCTGGCATCGAACCCGATGCGCTGGTGCTCGATGAGTTGTGCGACGACCAAGAGGCGCGCATCGCACACTGATCGGGCTTAAACCACCGCACCCGCGTTGGGGTCGTTAGGGTCTTCATCTGAGCCGTCTTTTTTCACCGTTTTGATCAAGTCTTCACGGCGTATGCCCAACCACATGGCAATCGCTGCAGCCACAAACACCGAAGAATAAATGCCAAACAAAATGCCAATGGTCAGCGCCAAGGCAAAGTAGTGCAGTGTGGCGCCACCAAACAGCAGCATGGACAAGACCATGAGTTGTGTGGAGCCATGGGTGATGATGGTGCGACTGATGGTCGAGGTGATGGCGTTGTCGATGATTTCGAGCGTGTTCATCTTGCGGTAGCGGCGAAAGTTTTCGCGTACCCGATCAAAAATAACCACAGACTCGTTCACTGAATAGCCCAGCACCGCCAGCACCGCAGCCAGCACCGGCAGCGAAAACTCCCACTGGAAGTAAGCAAAAAACCCCAAGATGATGATCACATCGTGCAAGTTGGCAATGATGCCTGCCACCGCGTATTTCCATTCAAAGCGAATGGCCAAGTAAATCATGATGCCAATGACCACACAGGCCAAGGCTTTGAGGCCATCGATGGCCAGTTCATCGCCTACTTGTGGGCCGACAAACTCAGTTCGGCGCAACTCGGCGCTGGCGTCCATCTCTTTGAGGCTGCCAAAAACCTTGTTGCTCAGCTCTGCGGTGTTGCTGCCTTTGGCGGCAGGCATGCGGATCAGTACGTCCCGCGCTGAACCAAAGTTTTGCACTTGCACATCGTTGATACCCAAGGCCGCAATTCGCTCGCGCATGGGGTCTATGGCCACAGGTTGCGCAAAACTCACCTCCATCAAGGTGCCGCCGGTGAACTCCACCGACAGATGCAGGCCGCGGCTGAAGAGGAAAAACACCGCCGCCAAAAAGGTGAGCAAGGAGATCGCGTTAAACACCAAAGCATGGCGCATGAACGGGATGTCTTTGCGGATTTTGAAAAATTCCATGGCAGGCTTTCTTTAATCAGCTTTTGCTTTGGCAATGGCGTTTGAGGTGGCGGTGTCGGGCTTCCACACCGTGCCAATGGAGACAGTTTGCAAACGTTTTTGGCGGCCATACCAAAGGTTGACCAAGCCGCGTGAGAAAAACACCGCCGAGAACATGCTGGTGAGAATGCCCAGGCAATGCACCACCGCAAAACCGCGCACCGGCCCCGAGCCAAACGCCAACAAAGCCAAACCGGCGATCAAGGTGGTGACGTTGGAGTCCAAAATGGTGGACCAAGCGCGGTCGTAGCCGATGTGGATGGCGGTTTGCGGTGCAGCGCCGTTGCGCAACTCTTCGCGCACACGCTCATTGATCAGCACGTTGGCATCAATCGCCATGCCCAGCACCAGTGCCATCGCCGCCATGCCTGGCAGCGTGAGGGTGGCTTGCAGCATGGACAGCACCGCCACCAGCAGCAGCAAATTGACGGCCAGCGCAATGCTGGAGATCACGCCAAACAAGGCGTAATAAATGCACATGAAGGCGGCGACAGCGACAAAGCCCCAGGTCACGCTGTCAAAACCTTTGGCGATGTTCTCAGCGCCCAAGCTTGGGCCAATGGTGCGCTCTTCGATGATTTCCATGGGTGCAGCGAGCGAGCCTGCGCGCAGCAACAAAGCGGTGTCGGCGGCTTCCACGGTGGTCATGCGACCCGAAATTTGCACCCGTCCGCCGCCAATTTCACTGCGAATAACGGGAGAGGTGACGACTTCGCCTTTGCCTTTTTCAAACAGCAAAATCGCCATGCGCTTGCCCACGTTTTCGCGGGTGACTTCTTTGAAGATGCGAGCGCCTTTGGCGTCCAAAGTCAGATGAACTGCTGCTTCTTGGGTTTGGTTGTCAAAGCCAGGTTGCGCGTCGGTCAGGTTTTCGCCCGTCAGTACCACTTGCTTTTTCACAACCACCGCTTGACCGCTGCCGTCTAAGTATTTTTCGGTACCAAACGGCACGGGGCCACTGCCCACTTCGGCCAACCGCGCCTCACTGCCCTCATCGACCATGCGGATTTCAAGGGTTGCGGTGCGACCCAAAATATCTTTGGCCTTGGCGGTGTCTTGCACGCCAGGCAGTTGCACCACGATGCGGTCCAAGCCTTGTTGTTGGATGACGGGTTCGGCCACACCCAACTCGTTGATACGGTTGTGCAGCGTGGTGATGTTTTGCTTGAGGGCTTGGTCTTGCACTTTGCGGGCGGCCTCAGGCTTCAAATTGGCGCTGAGCTTGACTTCATCGCCTTGTGGGCTGAGGGTGGTTTCCAAATCAGGGAACTGGTCGCGCATCAGCGACTGTGCCGCATCCGCCGTGGACTGCTCGCGAAACCCCATCAGAATGGTTTCCCTTTCGCGGGAAATGCCGTTATGGCGCAGGTTTTTTTCGCGCAAAGCACTGCGCAAATCACCACTTAAAGAGTCCAGCTTTTTGGTCAAAGCCGATTGCATGTCCACTTGCAGCATGAAGTGCACGCCACCGCGCAAGTCCAGACCCAGGTACATCGGTGCAGCGTTGATTGCTGACAACCATGTGGGTGTGCGCGGGATCAAATTCAGCGCGACCACATAGGCGGGGTTAGCAGCCTCGGGGTTGAGTGCGTTTTGAATCGCGTCTTTGGCTTGCAGTTGCTGTTCGGAGGTTTCGAACCGCGCTTTGAGCGAGTTGTTCTCAATACCGATCAAGCTAGGTGTGAGAGACGCCGCTTTAAGAGCCTCTTCCACTTTGCCCAAGGTGGCGGTGTCTACCTTGGCGCTGGCACGGGCAGGAGAAACTTGCACCGCTGGCGCTTCGCCAAAGAAATTGGGCAAGGTGTACAAGCCGCCGACGCAAAAAGCGATCAGGATGACCAAGTATTTCCAAAGAGCGTAACGGTTCATGATGCGGAAGTTGGGGTTTATTTGATCGAGCCTTTGGGCAGCACTTGCACCACCGCTGAGCGCTGCATTTGCAGCGTCACGCCGTTGCCCACTTCCAAGCCAATCTGGTTATCGCCAAGTTGAGCGATCTTGCCCAGCATACCGCCAGAGGTAACCACTTCATCGCCCTTGGCCAGTGCGTCGAGCATGGCTTTGAGCTCTTTTTGGCGCTTCATTTGTGGGCGGATCATGACGAAATAGAGCACCACAAACATCAGAACCAAGGGCAGCATGCTCATGAGAGACGAGCCGAAGTCGCCACCGGAGGTGGCAGCGGGTGCGGATTGGGCGAAGGCAGATGAAATGAACACAGTAATTCTCCAGATTCAGGCAACCGGCGATTGTATGCGGTTGGGTTTTTTGAATACTGAAGCGTGGTCATTACAAGAATTGGTCATTGCGAGGCAAGTATTGGCCATCGCACGGCAAGAATTGGTCATTGCGAGGAGCTGTCATTGCGAGGAGCGTAGCGACGAAGCAATCTAGCCACCATGTTCTGCCCACCGAATTGCTGGTTTACAGCGAGAAGTTTATAAATACGCACAACACATACTAAAAATACAATTTATTTGTATTAAATAGCTAATATATCGGGTCTTATGACCCGACCCATGCTGCCTGAACCCCTGCCACCCGACCTGCACCAAGCCATTCGCGCCTTGTTGTTGGCTGCCCGTGCGCAGGTGCGGCAGACGGTGAATACCGCCATGGTGCAGACCTATTGGCACATCGGCCGCATGATTGTGGAAGACGAACAGGGCGGACAAAAGCGAGCGGCCTATGGCAAACAGGTGCTGCCAGAGTTGGCCAAGCGCTTGAGCGAGGAGTTTGGCGCCGGATTTGATGTGAGCAACTTGCGCAATATGCGTCAGTTCTTTCAGTCTTTCCCAATTCGTGACGCACTGCGTCTTGAATTGAGCTGGACTCACTACCGCAGCATCATCCGCATCGACAACCCTCAAGCCCGCGACTGGTACGCCAAAGAAGCCGCCGAGCAAGGTTGGAGCGTGCGGGCGTTGGAGCGAAACGGCGCATGAGGCAGGTCGGCCGCAGCCGACGTTGTGCAAGCCTGGAGGCGAGGCCGAGCCTGCTCAGGCGCCGTGGTGAGATTGCTTCGGGG
>JBILIR010000333.1:0-2582 GCA_044368955.1 Limnohabitans sp. | reverse complement strand
GTGATACCCGTGTAGACACGCGTGATCTTGCAGTCGGCCATCAACTCCGCTTCTTTCAATGCTTGCTGAATGCTTTGAACGGTTGCATCGATATTAACGACCACTCCTCGCTTTAATCCGCTGCTTGGTGCTATGCCAAATCCGGCAAGCTTTAACTCTGCCCCAGGCAATACCTCGGCAACCACCACCATCACTTTGCTGGTGCCGATATCTAAACCCACCACCAAATCTTTGTACTCTTTTGCCATGGAAACCTCTGTGTGTTTACCTTGTTGTTGTTGAAGTCAGGGTACTTACCCCGCGCAAGCGCAAGGCATAACCATTCACGTGTCTCAAATCTGCCGCTTCCAGCGCCAGTGGTTGCCGGCCAAATCTTTGTGCGACCTGATCCAAGGTGAGTGTCATGCGCTCAACGCGCACCAGCACTTCATCGCTTGTGCCACGACCCAACTCAATTTGTGCGCCACTTTTAAGCTCAGCGCGCCAACTGCCGCGTGCAGTGAGTTCTAAGCCTTTCATTTGCAACTGAAGTTTTTCCAATTCGGGTTTCAATAATTCATACATTCGCAAAACTTGCGCAGACTCTGCATCTGGACCGCTTAAGCGCGGTAAGTTTTCATCATCCAATTCACCAAAATTTGCGCTAAAGACTTCGCCCTGACGGTTGAGCAAACGTGAGTCAGCGTCATTTCCCCAAAATGCTGCAGGTTGATGTTCTTCAAGTTCAACGCTGAGTCGGTTTGGAAACTCGCGTCTGACCAAGGCATGCCTAACCCAGGGAACATTTTCAAAAGTGGCTCGGGCTTGTTCCAAGTCAACAGTAAAAAAACTTCCGCGCAACCGTGGAACAACATTGGCTCTTAAAGTGACAGCATTGTTGTGTCTCACATCACCTTGTACCGAAATGGCAGACAGAGCAAACACGGGGTGTCGAATCACCCACCACAACAAGGCACTCACCAGCACCATGCTAAATACCACCATCAGGATGACACTTGTGATGTTCATCAATCGAATATCCAACGCAACTGGCGTCTCATCGCTCATGTGCATGGCATTTCTGGCTTTCATTGCTTGGCCACCGCTTTTCGCGAATCCAAGCTCGCGTTTGACAAAATCATGAGACAAAGCTGGGGGTATGAAATCCCAGCAGCCAACGCTGACATGGGTACCAGTGAGTGACTGGTCATTCCTGGGCTGGTATTCATTTCAAGAAGAAATGGCTGACGATCGCTTGCACGAACCATGATGTCCGCCCTCCCCCAACCACGGCAACCCAAGGCACGGTAGGCAGCCACACTCAAAGCCTGAATTGTTTTTTCCTCATCTGCAGCTAAGCCACTTGGACAAAGATAGCTGACATCATCTGTGAAGTATTTATTTTGATAGTCATAAGCCCCCTGAGGGGCCACAATTTTCACCACAGGCAAGGCTTTGGCATTCTCACCTTGACCAATGACGGGGCATGTAAGCTCCTCGCCCTCAATGAACATCTCACACAGCAAGTCGGGGTCATGGCTTGTGGCAAGTGCAATGGCTTGTGCAAGTTGCGCTTCATTCACGACTTTGGTCACGCCGATGGAAGAACCTTCATGCGGTGGTTTGACAATCAGCGGCAACCCAAGTTGCTTGCTGATATGGCTAATCTTTTCGGGGTTTTGCTCATTCGGCGGTAACCAAATGGATGGGGGTGTTGACAAATGCTCAGCTCGCCAAAGTCGCTTGGTCATTTGTTTGTCCATGGCGATGGCAGAAGCCATCACACCTGAACCTGTGTAAGGAATTCCCATCAACTCCAAAGCACCCTGAACCGTCCCATCTTCGCCATGTCGGCCATGCAAAGCAATAAATGCATGGGTGTATTGCTGGGTTTTCAGTTGCTCCAATGGGAATTGTGATGGATCAAATGCGCTTGCATTGACACCCATTGATTGCAAAGCGCCCAACACGCCTTGGCCCGATAAAAGTGAAATTTCTCGCTCAGCGGAGCTTCCACCCATCAAGACAGCGACTTTGCTCATGGCGATGTCAAAGCTGCTCATGCGCTGACCACTTTCAAGGTAGTCCTGTTGGCACAGTTTTCAATCACCATGACGGGCACTGAGCCAATGGATCCAGCGCCCATGCACATCACCACATCACCATCACAGGCGTTGTTAACCACCAAGTCGCAAAGTCCGCTTAAGTCTTGGGCAAACACCAGTTGCTGCTGTCCAGCAACACGCACTGCATGGGCCAGTGAACGTCCATCTGCTGCAGCAATCGGTGCCTCGCCTGCTGAATAAACTTCTGTCAGCCAAAGTACATCGACTTTTTGTAGGACAGCCACAAAGTCCTCAAAACAGTCGCGGGTTCTGCTGAAGCGGTGTGGCTGAAACGCCAATACCAAGCGACGTCCTGGGAAAGCGCCTCGTGCTGCTGCAATTGTTACGGCCAATTCAACGGGGTGATGCCCATAGTCTTCTATCAGTGTGAAATGCCCACCCGCTTTTGCTGCAATTTCTCCATGCCGTTGAAATCGTCGCCCCACGCCACTGAAGTTTGCCAATGCTTTGACAACAGCAATATCTGGCACATTCAAC
>JBILIR010000023.1:0-9876 GCA_044368955.1 Limnohabitans sp. | reverse complement strand
GCCGCTGCTTTGCTGGGATTGCGTTTGGATCCGGCCATCAGTCAAGCGCAACTCGATATCTTTTGTGATTCACTGCGGCTGTTCAAATTGGGTTTTAGCTGGGGTGGCCCCATGAGCTTGGTGGTTCCTTACCATTTGCGTGAGTTGCGCATGATGTCAAACGATGCTTTGTTGGAAGGCGGCTTTGTGCGTTTATCCGTTGGCTTGGAGGCTGTTGAGGACTTGATTGACGATTTGTCACAGGCGCTCATTAAAGCCGGCATCTAATCTGTCTGCGCGAGCAACTGCTTGGCCAATGCTTGCAACGATGCTTCATGATGGTCTTTTAATTCTGCCTTGAGGGCGTCCGGCCAGCAGCGAAAATTGCGTTCAACAGACCGCGCATAGGTGGGGTCATAGTGGAGCGATAACAATTCCTGTACCACTTGGCGAACATGGTCAGAACGAACAAGCTCCTGCCATTTTTCTATAACTGCTTTTCCTCGTGCTTCGATCAAGCTTGTTAGCCTTTCGCAAAACTGCTCAGGTTGTTTAACAAAGAATGCATAGTCCTCCATCAACAGTTCAACTCTTTCTGGCAATGGCAATGACAAGTCGATACATGCGCTTGCTCGCATGGTCTCCATGAGCGTTTCGGGAACGCTGACATTGCCCACTTTTTTGCTTTCTGCTTCGACATAGACCACTTTGTTTGGGTCAAACTGACGCAGCGCATTCCAAATGCGCATGTCAAATTGTTTTTGACTGGGTTGGGCCTGCCCTGGAACGCGGCCTAACACCGAACTGCGGTGCACGGCCAGCGCTTCAAGGTCTAAAACTTGCGCACCTTCAGCAGTCAGTGCGTGAAGGAGGCGGGTTTTACCTGAACCGGTGGGGCCAGTGATGACCTTAAATTGAAGGCTCAAGGCCAATTGACTGGTGTCCTGAACAACGGCCGCACGAAAGGCTTTATAGCCGCCTTCGATGACATTGACTTTGAAGCCTATTTGTCCCAGCACCAAGGCCAAAGAGCCACTGCGTTTGCCGCCTCGCCAGCAGTAAACCAATGGGCGCCAGTTTTTTGGCAAGCCCATCACATGATTTTCAATATGCCTTGCGATATTGGCCGCCACCAACGACGCACCAAGCTTGTTGGCCTCGAACGCGCCTACTTGTTTGTAAAGTGTGCCTACCTTGATGCGTTCTTCATTGGTCAGAGAGGGCCAATTCAGGGCCAAGGGCAAATGGTCTAGCTTGAACTCATCTTCGCTGCGGGCATCAATGATGCAACTCAATTGCTCGCCCTGCGCCATCAAAATCATGGCCTCTTGCGCACTCACAAGTTCAACAGGCATCAGAGCAATTTCTTCAATGCTGGCCAAACATTGGCGAGCATTCGCGGGTGTGCGGCGGCGTTGGGGTGAATACGGTCCGCTTGAAACCACTCAGCGGCATTAGGCACATCCGCAATGCCTTTCAGTAAGAAAGGAACCACGGCTGTTTTATGGGTCTTGCTCAAACGGATAAACAGTTGTGAAAACTGTGCAGCGTAATCTGCCCCATAGTTAGGTGGAACTTGCATACCGACCAACAGCACTTTGGTGCCTATTGCTTGGCATGCTTTGATCATCTCTTGCAAATTGTCCTCCGTCATCTTCATTGAAAACCCCCGCAATGCATCATTGGCGCCAAGTTCAATGATGACAATGCCAGGTTGGTGTTGTTGCAATAGCGCTGGTAACCGAGAGCGACCGCCTGAAGTGGTGTCACCGCTGATGCTGGCGTTGATCACACGCCAACTTGATTTTTCTTGGGCCAATTGCTGAGCCAGCAAAGCCACCCAACCGCTGCCCCGTGGCAAGCCATATTCGGCACTCAGGGAGTCGCCAACCACCAAGAGTGAACGCTCCTTGGCCAATGCCAAAGGCGCAAATACACCTTGCGTCAGCAAGCTCAAAGCCAGCAAGTTAAAGTAACGACGTCTCCACAATGCCACTGCGTATGTCCTCCAGCCTGATTACCGTCTCTCATGTCTACAAATCTGTCACCGATGCCACTGGCACCCTCGACATTCTCCGCGATATCGATTTTTCTTTAAACGCTCGACAAACCTTGGCCATTGTGGGCGCTTCTGGCTCGGGCAAAAGTACTTTGCTGGCCATCATGGCGGGCTTAGATACCCCCACCCAAGGAACGGTGCATATTGCGGGACAAGATCTGTTTGTCTTGAATGAAGACCAACGCGCAGCGTTGCGGGCCAAGCACATTGGTTTTGTCTTTCAAAGTTTTCAATTATTGGCACCCCTGACAGCCCTTGAAAATGTCATGCTGCCGCTGGAGTTGTCGGGTCATCCCAGCCCCAAACCTGTGGCCAAAGAAATGCTTGCGCGTGTAGGCCTCTCAGAACGTCTCAACCACTACCCCAAAGTCATGAGCGGAGGCGAGCAGCAGCGTGTGGCTTTGGCACGTGCTTTTGTGGTCAAACCCGATGTGCTGCTGGCCGATGAGCCCACAGGCAGTTTGGACCATGCCACTGGCGAGAAAGTGATGGCGCTGATGTTGGACCTCAACCAAGAATTTGGGACGACCTTGGTGTTGGTGACCCACGATATCGCTTTGAGTCAGCGCTGCGATCAGCGACTCTTGATAGAGGCTGGACAGTCTCAACTGATCAGTTAATCAGCGGGTTCGGCTCTTCATTGCACGTTCAACCTCGCGCTTGCCTTCACGGTCCTTGATGGTGTCGCGTTTGTCATGCTCTGCCTTGCCTTTGGCCAAGGCAATCTCACATTTTATGCGTCCATTTTTCCAATGCAAATTCAGCGGCACCAAGGTGTAGCCCTTTTGCTCCACCTTGCCGATCAAGCGACGAATTTCATCTTTGTGTAGCAGCAGTTTGCGTGAGCGTACTGCGTCGGGGTTGACATGGGTAGAGGCGGTTTTCAGCGGGTTGATTTGGCAGCCAATGACATACATCTCACCGCTGCGAATGACCACATAGCCATCGGTGAGTTGCACCTTGCCTTCACGTGCGGCTTTGACTTCCCAGCCTTCCAAGACCATTCCCGCCTCGAGACGTTCTTCGAAAAAGTAGTTGAAGGCCGCTTTTTTGTTGTCGGCAATACGGGTAGAAGCGTCGGTTTTGGTGGCCATAAGGGGGAAATGAGAGAGAGGCGAGGTCTTTACAATCGCCACAACCGCCAACTTGGCAGAGCCCCCATTCTATGAAAACCATCGAGAAGTCTGTCCTAATCTGGTTTAGCGCACAAGAGATGTTCAATTTGGTCGTTGATGTGGACAGCTATCCCGCGTTTTTGCCATGGTGCGACAAGACCGAAATACTAGAGCAAACACCTGACGCCATGACCGCACGTATAGGTATGGCGTTTGGTGGTTTGCATAAAAGTTTCACCACCCGCAACACCCATGTGGCGGGTCGACAAGTGCAACTGAGCTTGGTGGATGGTCCCTTCAAGCACCTGCACGGCGAGTGGAATTTTGTGCCCTTGGGTGAAGAGCGTGCCTGCCGCATTGAACTCAAGTTGTCGTACAGCTTTGACTCCATGTTCGGCGCCTTGGTAGGACCTGTCTTCGACCGCATTGCAGCCACCTTGGTGGATGCATTCGTCAAACGTGCAGAGATGGTCTACCCCTCATGAGGATCGAAGTGGCGATCGCATTAGGCCCCCGTCAAGTAGCTATTGCGCAAATCAGCAGTAATGACGATATCCATGTGCAGCAAGCGCAAGCGCTGGCCTTGGCGCAACTGGGTTTAGCCGAAGATGGTCAGACCGTCTGGTCTTACGCGGTATGGGGTAAAAGGGTTGAGCTGACAACACCGCTGAAAGACGGCGATAGGCTGGAGTTGTTGCGACCCTTGACAGTGGACCCCAAAGAGGCGCGTCGCCTGCGTTTTAACCAGCAAGGCAGCCGCGCAGCAGGCCTGTTTGCCAAACGACGCCAAGGTGCGAAAGCGGGTTACTAAGCCGGTTGTTGCGCTGCAAACAGCAGCCTTTCTGTCACTTCAACCAATGTCTGCCGGTCGTAGGGTTTGAGCAAGAAATCATCGGCACCTGCATGGATAAACCTTTCCCTGTCGCTTGAGTTGACATTGGCCGATAAACCGAGGATGGGCAGGCGCTGTCCTTGACGGTCCACAGTACTGCGTATCGATTTGCTGGCTTCAATGCCGTCCATCTGCGGCATGACCATGTCCATGAAAACCAAATCAAAGCCTTCATTGTTGAGGGCTTGCAAAGCGGCCAAACCGTCTTCGGCCTCTGTCATGAGCGCATGGGGGTATTCCAATTTCAAGATTTGACGCAACAGCAGGCGGTTCATGGCCACATCGTCAACGATCAAAAATCGCCAAGCATGCTGCTGTTGATTGGTAAAGCGAGGGTGCTGAACATGCTCTGGGCCTTTGGCCTGGGCAGGGACCAAAGGAACCGTAAACCAAAACACACTGCCATGCCCTAGCTGACTTTTCACGCCAATAGCGCCGCCCATGAGTTCGACCAAGCGCTTGGAAATGGCCAAGCCCAAACCGTTGCCGCCATACACCGCTTGGGTCTGAACTGTGGCTTGCGAAAAGCGCTCAAACACTTTTGCCTGTTGGTCCTCGGAGATGCCAATACCCGTGTCCTCGACTTCAAACATCAATGACTGATCGAGTTGCTTAACCCTCAGCGTCACATGACCTTGCTGGGTGAATTTGATGGCGTTGTCCAGCAAATTAACCAATACCTGCATCAACCGGTGACGATCCGCCAAGACCCATTCGGGCAGGCCATCGTCAATCTGACTTTGAAAAACCAATCGCATGCTTTTGATACGGTTGTCAAACAAGTCCATGGCATGCGCCACGGTTTTACGCAACTCAAAGGGTTCGGGGTGTATCCCCAATTTGCCAGATTGGAATTGCGAATAGTCCAGCACATCGTTGATCACGGTGAGCAAATGCTCGCCGGACTGCTGGGTGAGTTGCAACAACTCCATGGCCTTGGAATTGCCTACTTGGGACGATTGAAGCAAGTCGTTAAAACCCATGATGGCGTTCATGGGGGTACGCAGCTCATGGCTGACGGAGGCAATGAACTGGTCACGGATATTGGATATTGCTAGCAGCTCTTGTCGTTTAACTTCAAGTTCATCATTGCGAACTTTGATCTCTTCAATAGCCTTGTAGCTAAAACTTTGATAAATCAGTGTTAGTGAAATCAAGCTGCTGGCTGTGACGAAATGCACAAAAAAAGCATAGATCTCATGAGTTTTGTTCAGGGGCGTGTTGTTGGGCAGTACATCAAGATAGGTCAGCACAGACATAACAAGTTGCAAGGCAATGACGACACCTGTCCAAATCCAACCTGCTCGGCGACTCACCATGTAAATCATCAAAATGGGGATGAGGTAGAGCCAGTTGATGCGGGGTGAAAAAATACCTTGGCTGAACCACGCAGCCAGGGTGATGTGTATTGCCGCATAGACGCACACGAAGGTCAGGGTCCGTTGCGTCGAAACACCTGCATTGAGCATGAGCAAACTCAGTGCAATCACACCCATGAAGGCATAGCGGCCTTCTTGGCTGCCAATCTGGGGTGTCAAGGCAGCAATCAGAGCGATCACGATCAGCAAGACCACGCCTGAATAAAACACAAACGGCATGCGTCCTTCTCGCAAGCGCCTGGGCGTGATGTGTTGAAGTGACTCGTACAAACTCATCGTGACGATCTCCAGCAGCGCAGCACACAGGCGTGGAGTGCATCTTGTTCGAGCGGTTTGAACACAATGTCGTTCATTCCCGCTTCCAAACATTGCGCATGGTCGTTGGTATTGCTGCTGGCGGTCAGACCAATAACCTTCACGCTGTGCGTCGGGCTAGCCATGTGTCGAATGTGTTGTGTGGCTTGCAGTCCGTCCATTTCTGGCATGAACATGTCCATCAGCACCATATCAACGGGATTTTTTTGCAACCAATTCAAAGCCTCTTTTCCTGAAAGGGCGGTATGAACTTTGCAAGCAGGCCATATTTTTTTGAGTAAGCCTTGGGCGACCATCAGGTTGACGGCTTGGTCGTCCACCACCAAAAAGACTGAGGGTGAACCCAATTTAGCCGAGGCGAGGTCATTCGCATCGACATGTGTGTAGGGTGATTCGGTAGACGCCAAGGGCAGTTCTACCCAAAACAAGGAGCCACGATTTGGGGCGCTGCTCACGCCAATCTGTCCACTTTGCAGTTGCACCAATTTCTCACAAATTGACAAACCCAGTCCTGTGCCGCCATACAAACTGACCTCACTAGAGGAGACTTTCTCGAACCTGCCAAAAATGTTGGATGCCTGTGCAGGCGTCATACCTATGCCTGTGTCTTGCACTTCAATGCGCAAGCCCATATCGCAACGTTTGAAATGCAGTTCAATAGCCCCGAGCCTTGTGAACTTCAAGGCGTTGTCTAGCAAGTTGTGAATCAATTGGGTAAACCGCTTACGGTCTAGCATGACCCACTGGGGCAGCAGCGGGTCTATGCTGCAAATGGCTTGTAAATATTTGGCGCCAGCTTTTTGATTCAGGGTTTGGGCCATTTCAGCAAAGCCGTCATGCAAGGCATAGGGCTCTAGGCCAAGGCGCATTCGTTGTGCTTGCAGCTGTGAAAAATCCAAAATATCGTTAACCAAGGCCAGCAAATGCTGCGTGGACTCACGGATCATGTCGACCCGTTCAGTGTCTTGCGCGTTGTCACCCACTTGGTCTCGCAGTACAGCGTTCAAGCCCAAAATAGCATTCATAGGTGTGCGCAGTTCATGCCCTACCGACGCAATGAATTCGTCTTTGTGGCTTTGGGCTCTGATCAGCTTGAGGTGAATGTTTTGTAGCTCTTGCCCTCGATCTTGCAAAGCCTCCAATTGTTTGTGTTGGCTACGGTCTAAAAAATCCAAAATCACAATCAGCGCCAATGAGGCCAACATTTTGTTGGTGAATGCCCAAAACACCATATCGCTCGATGCAATGATGCGGGTGTCTATCCATCCAGCTTGTGAGGCCAGCAAGATCAAAAACAAAGCATTGGTTTGCACGATCAACCACAAGACAGCCGCTCGGATTTTGAGCAACATAAAGGGCATCAATGACATGCCGGTAACCCAAACCATTACCACTGATGCCGTGCCACCCGTGACGCAAATCAGATACATCAGTAGCGCATTGGCAATCAGTACCAACAGATTGACGGTCCAGGCCAACGGTAGCCCTCGCTTAAAGGCCAGCCATATCAGCGCATAAGAACCTGCACCTGCAAAAAGAATATTTGCGTTGTAGTAACTGTTTGGAATAAAGCCAGTGATGAAAGACACCAAGATGCCTAAGAGAGAAAAAAGTTCTACAAATAAAAGCTTCCAAGTGCCTTCGGCATGGCTGTCAGCGCTGAACAGCTGAAAAAAAGGGTTCTTGAGAAGCGAGCGCATCAGTGGAGAAGATTCTTATAAGGGAACTGGGTGTATCTTGATAATAAGTCACCGCCCAAGGGGCGGTTTGCCATGCCGGTATGATCGCGTTTTTGGAGATATACCATGCGCCTGCTTGGCAAAGCGCTGACCTTCGACGATGTGTTGCTGGTGCCAGCCTATTCTCAAGTCCTGCCCAAGGACACCCAACTCTCAACGCAATTTTCACGCCGTATCGCCTTGAACCTGCCCTTGGTGTCTGCCGCCATGGACACGGTCACCGAAGCTCGCCTGGCCATTGCCATCGCCCAAGAGGGCGGCATGGGTATCGTGCATAAAAACCTGACGGCTGAGCAGCAGGCTGCTGAAGTGGCCAAAGTCAAGCGCTATGAAAGCGGTGTGTTGCTTGACCCTGTGGTCATCACCCCCCAGCACACGGTACGTCAAGTCATGTCCATGTCAGAGCAAATGGGCATCTCTGGTTTCCCGGTGTGTGATGGCGGCAAAGTGGTTGGAATTGTCTCGGGCCGTGATTTGCGCTTTGAAACACGTTACGACGTTCAGGTGAAAGAAATCATGACGCCGCGTGAGCGCTTGATTACAGTGCCCGAAGGCACAACCCCAGAGCAAGCCAAGGCCTTGCTCAATAAACATAAATTAGAACGCTTGTTGGTGGTCAATGATGCGTTTGAACTCAAAGGCCTCATCACGGTCAAAGACATTACCAAGCAAACCAGTTTCCCCAATGCCGCACGGGACGCATCAGGTCGCTTACGCGTAGGCGCTGCGGTGGGCGTGGGCCCTGGTACTGAAGAGCGGGTGGCGGCTTTGGTCAAAGCGGGTGTGGACGCTATCGTGGTGGACACGGCGCATGGTCACAGCCACGGCGTGATTGAGCGTGTTCGTTGGGTGAAACAAAACTACCCTGACATTGATGTGGTGGGTGGCAATATTGCCACCGGTGCTGCCGCCTTGGCTTTGGTAGAGGCGGGTGCCGATGGCGTGAAGGTGGGCATCGGTCCGGGCTCGATTTGCACCACACGCATCGTGGCCGGTGTGGGTGTTCCGCAAATCACTGCCATTGATAACGTGGCCATGGCTTTGCAAGGAACAGGTGTGCCCTTGATTGCAGATGGTGGTATTCGTTACAGCGGCGACATTGCCAAAGCCATTGCGGCGGGTGCATCGTGCGTGATGATGGGCGGCATGTTTGCAGGTACCGAAGAAGCGCCCGGCGAGGTCATTCTTTATCAGGGCCGTAGTTACAAAAGCTACCGTGGTATGGGCAGCATCGGTGCCATGCAACAAGGCAGTGCCGATCGCTACTTCCAAGAAGCCACCACGGGCAACCCCAATGCCGATAAATTGGTGCCCGAAGGCATTGAAGGCCGCGTACCCTACAAAGGCTCTATGGTCAGCATCGTTTACCAAATGGCCGGCGGTGTGCGTGCCGCCATGGGCTATTGCGGTTGTGCCAGCATTCAAGACATGCGCAACCGCGCTGAGTTCGTGGAAATATCTACTGCCGGTATGCGCGAAAGCCATGTGCATGATGTGCAAATCACCAAAGAAGCGCCGAATTACCGCGCTGAATAATTTGCCTTTGCGCAGGTATCTACCATGTCACATGAAAGTATTTTGATTCTTGATTTCGGCTCGCAAGTCACTCAACTGATAGCCCGTCGCGTACGTGAAGCGCATGTCTATTGCGAGGTGCATCCCTGTGATGTCAATGACGACTGGGTTCGTGCGTATGCCAAAGATGGAAACCTCAAGGGCATCATCTTGTCGGGTAGCCACGCCAGTGTGTACGAAGTGGACGATCGTGCACCCGATGCGGTGTTCGAGTTAGGCATCCCTGTGTTGGGCATTTGCTATGGCATGCAAACCATGGCGCAACAACTCGGCGGCAAGGTCGAAGCGGGTCATACCCGTGAGTTTGGCTATGCTGAGGTGCGAGCCAGAGGCCACACAGCGTTACTGAAAGACATTTCCGACTTCACCACGCCCGAAGGACACGGCATGCTGAAAGTGTGGATGAGCCATGGTGACAAAGTCACCGAATTACCCTCTGGGTTTAAGTTGATGGCCAGCACCGACAGTTGCCCCATCGCTGGCTTTGCTGATGAAGCTCGCCATTTTTACGGTGTGCAGTTCCACCCCGAAGTGACGCACACGCTGCAGGGCAGGGCGTTGCTGAACCGTTTTGTGCTGGATATTTGCAAGGCATCCCCTGACTGGGTGATGGGCAACTACGTCGAAGAAGCGGTTGCGCGTATCCGCGAGCAAGTAGGTGGTGAAGAAGTCATCTTAGGTTTGTCGGGTGGTGTGGATTCGTCCGTTGCTGCTGCACTGATACACCGCGCCATTGGAGACCAACTTACCTGTGTGTTTGTCGACCATGGCCTTCTGCGCTTGAATGAAGGCGACGCTGTGATGGAAATGTTTGCGGGTAAGC
>JBILIR010000332.1:0-2604 GCA_044368955.1 Limnohabitans sp. | reverse complement strand
GCCGGTGGTTGCACACAATCTGTTGGTGGCCATGGGTCAATTGCAAGGTCAAGCCAAATACGACGGTTACGGTTCCTGCCCCTTGACAGTCGAGCGCGGAAAGATTGTGCTCGCCGAGTTCACCTACGGCGGCAAGCTCTCTCCCAGCTTCCCCACTTGGTTGATCGACGGCACCAAACCTTCTGCTTTGGCTTGGTATCTGAAGGAACGCATCCTTCCTCCTATCTATTGGGACGCCATGCTCAAAGGCCGCGAATGGATGGCACAACCTGAAATGGTGGGCTGATGAGTTCACTCTCACGCTGGCTGCCCTCGGTCCCCTTGCTGGACTGGGGTCGCCAATACAACCGCGACACCTTCACCAACGACGCGGTGGCGGCCCTCATCGTCACCATCATGCTGATCCCGCAAAGCTTGGCCTATGCCTTGCTGGCGGGGCTGCCGCCCGAGGTGGGTTTGTACGCCAGCGTGGCTCCGCTCTTGTTGTATGCGGTGTTGGGCAGTAGCCGAGTGTTGGCGGTGGGCCCTGTGGCGGTGGTCTCGCTGATGACCGCCGCTGCCGTGGCAGAACACGCCGCTGCTGGCACGCATGCTTATTGGCAAGTGGCGATTACCTTGGCATTTTTGTCGGGCGGCATGTTGCTGATCATGGGTTTGTTACGGCTGGGCTTTTTGGCTAATTTTTTGAGCCATCCAGTCATCTCGGGTTTCATCTCGGCCTCGGGTTTGCTGATTGCTTTGAGCCAACTCAAAACCCTGATGGGCGTGAAAGCCGAGGGCCACAATTTTGTGGAGTTGCTGTCTTCGCTGCTGCACCAAGCCTCGAACATTCATCTGCTGACACTGGGCGTGGGCATTGCCGCCACCGTATTTTTGTTTTGGGTGCGCAAGGGCTTGAAGCCTTTGCTCATTTCAGCGGGCCTGAAGCCCAAACTCGCTGATGTGCTGGCAAAGGCCGGTCCGGTGGTCGCCATCGCCCTCACCACTGTCTTGGCTTGGGGCTTGGATTGGCAAGGCCAAGGCATGAAGCTGGTGGGCAGCGTGCCGCAAGGTTTGCCGCCCATCACCGCGCCGCTGTGGGATCTGGCGCTGTGGCAAGAACTGTTGGTACCAGCGCTGCTCATCAGCGTGGTGGGTTTTGTGGAGTCGGTGTCGGTGGGCCAAACCTTGGCCGCCAAACGCCGCCAGCGTATAGAGCCCGACCAAGAACTCGTGGCTTTGGGTGCCAGCAATTTGTCAGCGGCCTTCACCGGGGGCTTTCCCGTCACGGGCGGTTTTGCACGCTCGGTGGTCAATTTTGACGCCGGTGCAGTCACCCCTGCGGCAGGTGTGTTCACTGCAGTGGGCATCACCCTGGCCTCGCTGTTTTTAACGCCTGCGCTTTACTATTTGCCGCAAGCCACCTTGGCAGCCACCATCATCGTGGCCGTGTTGTCTTTGGTGGACTTTGGCATTTTGAAATCCACTTGGCGTTTCTCTAAATTGGACTTCATGGCAGTGGCCACCACCTTGCTGGCCACGCTGCTGGTAGGTGTAGAAAGCGGTTTGGTCATGGGTGTACCAGCCCGACAGTGGCAATGTGGTGTCCTTGGCGTTGTTTTTATTCCGAGCCAGCCGCCCGCACATTGCCACTGTCGGGCTGGTACCAGATACAGAGTACTTTAGAAATGTGTTGCGGCACGAAGTAAAGGTCAGCCCTAAACTGGTGTGCCTGCGGGTCGATGCCAGTATGTTTTTCGCCAATGCTCGGGGGGTGGAAGACCGCATCAACGCCGAGGTAGCAGCGCGTCCTGCGTTGGAACATGTGCTGCTGCAATGCTCGGCAGTGAATGACATCGACGCCAGTGCTTTGGAGAGCTTAGAGACCATAGCCAGCCGCTTGAAAGACTCGGGTATCGATCTGCATTTCTCTGAAATCAAAGGCCCTGTGATGGACAAACTCAATAAAACCGAGTTCTTGCAACATTTACACGGGCGGGTGTTTTTAACCAACTACCAAGCCATACAAGCGCTGACGCCCGAGATCATCCGCTAAGCGCAGATTACCTACCGCCCTTGCCGCCACCTGCGCCACCGCCACCTGCGCCTGGGCTACCCGCAGAACCTTGGCCGGTACCAGGCGCGGTTTGGTTTTTGCCAGATTTGTTCATCATCGGTGTATCTGGCAAGGTCACGCCTTTTTCTACAGCTCGAGCTTTCATTTGGTCATGGTGCTCCACCCGGAAAGCATCTCTTTCTGCAGTGGTTTTCAAACTGCGCATTTTGGTTTGAAAGGCAGTGCGCTCAGCGTCGGTCATCAACTGAGAGCCATAGATCTGCGTTTGTGTTTGCGTTTGATCTTGGGCATGAACACCCACACTGGACCATGCTGTTGCCGACACGATGACGATGACCGCAGCTGTTTTGGTAATAGAAGAACGAGGGGTTTTCACAGGGAATCCTTGGTTGAGTGAATGCCGAGTGTGAGCTAAGGTGCTAATAAAGTATTGATGTGTGTCAAGCAACTCAAGATGGAAGCCATTAAAGCGCTAACGCCCGAGTTGATTTAGCACCAAAGGGTGATGGCTATAATTTTTTCGCAGCTAATTCACTCTTAAGGGGCCA
>JBILIR010000331.1:0-2612 GCA_044368955.1 Limnohabitans sp. | reverse complement strand
TGTGCCGCTGCGTACAAGCGACTTTGCTCTCTGTGACGATACAAGCGTTGCCGTAAGGTTTGTCGGTGTTGCAGCACTTGCAAACAGCCTGAACACCCCAGCAACGTGGCCACAACGGCCCCTTGCACAAACTGAGCACCTAAAGTGGTGACCAATGGCCATTCGAACCATTTGAATAACCAATACACAGCCACCGACAGCAAATACGCCACCCATACCGCCACATACATGGCGATATAGGAACGCGGATGTCTGCGGTAAGTTCGCACGGCCAATACCAACATCAACACAGAGTGAGCCAACCCTAGGTAGAGCAAAGCGCTGCGCATCCAGTTGCTGTAGAACCATGCCATCACGGGCAAGCCCAGCCACCAGCACCAAGCACCAAAGCGCAGGGCTTTGTCCCATGAAGGATCGTGCTGTTGGGTCCGTAAAAATGCACGTGCATGGTGAACACTCAACGCCATCAACAACCCATAGGAGACGCTGCCAACCCAAGCGGTTTGCAACCTGTCCAGCCAAGGCAACAGCCAATTCATCAAGCCACTGACCCAAACAGCCCCTACAGTTTCGCAAACAGCCATGGCCAAAAAAATGGGCAATGAGGAGTCATACAGAGAACGCATCAAGGTCAACACATAAAACACCACCACCCAAGGTACCGCCAATATGGCGCCCATCAACAAACACAGCCACTGCTGTTGCTGCACAAATTCAGCAGGTGTTTGCAGCACAAGGGGGAATTGCACACGGTTGACGCCCTCTATGCGTACCAATACGTCGGTACTGTGCTGGTCTGAGAGTTCTATAGCCCAAACTGCAAACAAATGTCCACTACCTAAGGAGAGCGCTCGGGTGTCTTGCAGTTGGGGCTGCATGACCCAAGAGCCATCGGCACGTCGCCACCACAGTTGCGCCTTGTCCTGCGTGGGTGACTGCAAACTCAACCAATAACTTGTTGGTCTCTTGGCGGGCCCCAGACGAAAAACAGCCCAATAGGCATGGCCTGAAGGAGCAGGAATAACTTGGTGAGGGCGTGACAGATCTTGTCCTTGGCCCTGTTCTATGCGAAGCCAAATGGCCTCTGGTGTTTCCTTGGAGATCTGCTCAGGTACCGCTGCGAAAGACGGCCATACAGGCATCTGCGCAAAAGTTGTTTCGCTGGATAGACCTAGCCACACAATTGCGGCGAGCGTGGCCCTAAGCATTTGAAGTGCTCTGCTGCAGCCATTGCAGGTACAGCTGAGTGGCTTGAGTGCGGTTTTCGACCCCAAGTTTGCGCAACACTTCTCGGGTATGGCTGCGCACTGTGGCCTCACTCAGTTGCAATCGAAGGGCAATGCGGCGACTGGTCCACCCCTTGGACAGTTGCGCTAAGACCAAGCGCTGCTGCGTCGACAAACTTGTTACACCTTGGGTTAGACAAGCCTCTTGAGCCAACAAAGGCTCGACTTGGGTAAGCAAGACCTGATGCAAGGCTTGCAGCAATGCAGCCATGAAAGTACTGGAGGGCAAGGATTTGTTAAGAAACACCACCCCATTGGCGCTGCAAGCGTCTTGCACATCGGGATCTTGCGAAGCGGAGAGCACCATCAAAGCGCCTTGGCTGCGCAACTCGCACACCGCGTACAAAGTTTGCAGTCCCTCGGAGTCTGGCAAATTCAAATCGACCAAGACCAAAGCCCAGGGCATGGGTGAAGACAAGAATTCAAGTGCGGTCTGGAGACGGTGCGTCAAGACGCACTGCGCTTGTGGCAAACAGCTTTGCACCGACGCAGCAATGGCGTCGGCCATCAAAGGGTGGTCTTCGATGATCAAGATGCGCGGGTGAGGCATAACATCTCCTTGTCCGAGATGTACGCAATTTTTTCTATACCGACAAGAGCCGAGCTAAGAAATTGAGCAATATTTCAGTTATGTTGTCTGTCGCCTTGAGGCCCTGAGCAAGCCCACGGCACACAGCAGGGCCATCAAAGCCACAGGCATGGCGGCCATGAACACGGTTTGCAAGCCGAAGTGCGTGCTGAGGGCTGCGCCGCCCAAAGCTCCCAGCACACCGGTCAATCCATAGCCAACCACTGCATACAAGGCTTGGCCTCTGCCGCGCAAACGCCCAGGGAAATGCTGCGACAGCCAAGCGATACACACTGTGTGTTGAATGGCAAAGGTAAACACATGCAGGCACTGCGCCAGCAACAGCACGGTCAATAGTTGTCCATAAGCAGCAGTCAGGCCCATGCGCAGTGCCATGACGCCTGTGCATACGCACAACCATGCGGGCAAGCTCAGCCAGTGCAACCAGCGACTTTGCGAAAAGAAGCCGATGATTTCGACGATGACTGACACCGCCCACAACACACCGATCATGTCTTTGCCATAACCAAGTTCGTCGAGGTACAAAGAGAAAAACGTGTAGATGGCCACATGCGACAGCACATGGAAAAACAGCGTCGCAAAAAACCATAAGGTGATGGGTTGGCGCAGCACTTTGCCAAAACCGGCTTGGCCCTCAACATGCTGCACTTCTTCGCGCACATTGGGCAAGCTCCACACACTCAGATTGATGGCTACCAGCGTGAGGATGGTCCACATCGGAAAACCGCCCATGCCAT
>JBILIR010000022.1:0-9928 GCA_044368955.1 Limnohabitans sp. | reverse complement strand
GTTTTTTTGCGCAATTTTTTGGTCTGGCGCAAATTATTCATTCCCAGCTTGATTGCCAACATCGCTGAGCCCTTGATGTGGCTGGTGGCGTTTGGTTATGGCTTGGGCTCCTTGGTGGGTGGCGTTCAACAAGGCGATGTGAAAGTGCCTTACATATTGTTTTTAGCCAGTGGCTCGGTCTGCATGAGTGCCATGAATGCTGCCACTTTCGAGGCGCTGTACTCTGCGTTTTCACGTATGCATGTGCAAAAGACTTGGGACGGCATCATGAATGCCCCTGTGCGCTTGGACGATGTGCTTCTCGCTGAGATGCTGTGGGCCGCCTTCAAAGCCATCTTTACTGTGACGGCTATTTTGATCGTGATGCTGGCACTGGGTATCAGCCACTCATGGAAGTTGTTGGTGGCGTGGCCGGTGTTGCTGGGTGTGGGCATCACCTTCAGCTGCTTGGCATTGATCTTCAATGCCTTGGCCAAAGGCTATGACTTCTTCACCTATTACTTCACTCTGTTTTTAACGCCGATGATGTTTTTAAGCGGCGTATTTTTTCCCTTGGACACCTTGCCTGAGATGGTGAGGTGGCTTGCGTGGTGTTTGCCACTCACCCATGCGGTGGCATTGGTACGCCCCTTGTTCATGGATGCTTGGCCTGAACAAGCATGGCTGCATCTGGGTGTATTGGCGCTTTATGCCAACGTGGCTTGGTGGATAGCTTTGACGCTGACGCGCAAACGTTTTAAACAATAAGCGTTTAAAGTTTCAATCAGCGTAAACGCCTGCCGCCTTGATGATGGGGCTCCACTTGGTAATTTCTGCAGCGACAAATTTTTTGTGTTCAGCAGGGTCGGTGCGTTTATCGATGATCATCACCGCACCCATGGCTTCTTGTTTTTGAATAAAAGCCGCGTCAGAAAGCACAGAACGCAAAGCGCTGTACAACTTGGCCTTGGTCTCGGGTGGCAAACCTTTTGGCGCATAGACCGCGTGCCACACGCTGACTTGAAAACCCTTCAAGCCAACTTCTTGCAAAGTGGGCAAGTCCTTTAATACAGCTTGGGGCAATCGTTTGTTGCTGGTGACCGCATAGGCTTTGATTTTGCGGCTTTCAATATACGCCAAGGTGTTGGTGGTTTGGTCACACAAAACATCGATTTGCCCGCCCAGCAAATCGTTCATGGCCATGGAGACGCCTTTGTAGTTGATGGTAGTCATCTCGGTACGCATACTTGACTGCCATAACAAACCGCACAAATGCGATGCCGAACCAATGCCTGCATTACCTAGGTTGACTTTGTCCTTCTGTGAAGACACCCAAGCACTGAGCTGTTTGTAATCATTCGCTTCCAATGTGGGTCGTGCCACGATAGTCATAGGCACTTCATGGATCATGCCCAAATAGTCAAAATCATTCAGCACATCAAAGCTGGGTTTGCGAATCAGCGCTGGCATGGTGGCCATGCCAATGTGGTGAATTAACAAGGTGTGACCATCAGGCGCCGCACGTGCCACTTTTTGCGTGGCAATCGCACCCCCTGCACCCAAGGCGTTTTCAACCACCACGGCTGATCCACCCAAGGGTTTGCTCAAGGCTTGGGCCATGTCACGCGCCAAGCGGTCGGTAGGGCCCCCAGCAGTGAAGGGCACCACCAAGGTAATGGCTTTGTCTTTGATGGGAAAGGTTTGTGCCAAGGCAGAGCCCATGCACAACAACCACAGACAGCTACTTGTAACTGCGCGCATCTTCGATCACCTTGCCATCGTTGGCCAAACTGCCAGGCAGCACCATCACGATGTCAGCACGCAATTTCGTGATATCGCGCACGGCCTGTGCAAGTGCAGTTTGCAATGCCTCTGTCGCTAGCGAGCTTTCAACATGCAAATGCAGTTGGTCATTGGCCATTTCGCCACTGACCACCAAGCGTGCTTTGACCACTTCTGGAAAGCGCTTGACCACTTGATCGACTTGGCCAGGGTGAACAAACATGCCGCGAACCTTGGTGGTTTGGTCGGCGCGGCCCATCCAGCCTTTGATACGTTGGTTGGTGCGGCCTGTGGGGCATTGCCCTGGCAACACTGCGGTTAAATCGCCAGTACCAAATCGGATCAGCGGGTAATCTGCGTTGAGGGTGGTCACCACCAACTCACCCACCTCACCCTCTGCCACGGGGTCGCCGGTGCCGGGGCGCACGATCTCCACAATTACGCCTTCATCGAGCACCAAACCCTCACGTGCCGAAGTTTCATAGGCGATCAAGCCAATGTCAGCGGTGGCATAGCACTGGTAAGCCGTCATGCCACGCTCTGCCAACCAATCGCGCAGAGACGGCGGAAAGGCTTCACCACTGACCAAGGCTTTGCTCAAAAAAGGCAAAGGTGTTTGAGACTCTGCGGCTTTTTCAATAAGGATTTTTAAAAAACTCGGTGTGCCGCTGTAGCCACTGGGACGCAGTTCCAACATGGCTTGCAATTGCTGCTCAGTTTGGCCTGTGCCACCAGGAAACACGCTGCAACCCAAAGCATGGGCACCGCTCTCCATCATGGAACCCGCAGGTGTGAAGTGGTAGCTGAAGCAGTTGTGAATCAATTCACCCGAACGAAAGCCCGCAGCAAACAAGGCACGTGCCATGCGCCAGTAATCTTTGCCCACACCTTCAGGTTCATAAATGGGACCAGGACTGGCAAACACACGCGGCATGGTCTTGCCGAAACGCAGCGCAGAAAATCCGCCAAACACATCGTTAGCACGCTGGGCTTGCTGGCGCTCTAGCAATTCGTATTTGCGGGTGACAGGCAAAGCTGCCAGTGAAGCACGGCTGTTGATGTCGTTCGCCTTCACGCCTTGCAAAATCGTTGTCCAAGCGCTTGCATGTGCTTGCGCATGGGCAATTTGCGCTGGCAAAGCCTGCATCAAAGCCGCTTCACGCACAGCAGGGTCACGCTGTTCCAGAGAGTCGTAAAAATTGCTCATATGTGCATCACACCTTAAGCCAGCCAACGCTTGCGGCGTTTGTAACTTTTCACATCCTTGAAGCTTTTGCGCTCGCCGCCACCCATGCCCAAGTAAAACTCTTTCACGTCTTCGTTGTTGGCCAAGTCTTTGGCTGCACCATCCATCACAATGCGACCCGACTCCATGATGTAACCAAAGTCGGCATAACGCAAAGCCATGTGGGTGTTTTGCTCAGCCAGCAAAAACGTGACATGCTCTTTTTGGTTCAAATCTTTGACGATGTTGAACACCTCTTCCACGATTTGCGGCGCCAAGCCCATGGAGGGTTCATCCAACAACACCATGCTGGGGTTGGCCATCAACGCACGGCCAATCGCGCACATCTGCTGCTCGCCCCCCGAGGTGTAGGCCGCTTGTGAAGTGCGGCGGGTTTTCAAGCGCGGAAAGTAGTTGTAAACCTTCTCTAAGTTCGCAGCGATCTCGCCTTTGTCACGCCGTGTGTAGCTGCCCGTCAGCAAAGCAATGCCGTCCCTCCATCACTTGCACCACACCCCGTTGGACCAAGTCTGCAGGTGTTAAGTTTTCAATGCGTTCACCACGCAGCTCAATACTGCCCTTGGTCACCTCGCCTCGCTCGCCTTGCAGCAAGTTGGAGATGGCACGCAGCGTGGTGGTCTTGCCCGCGCCATTGCCACCCAAGAGCGCAACAATGCCGCGCTCTGGCACTTGCAATGACACGCCTTTGAGCACCAAGATGACGTGGTTGTAAATCACCTCAATACCGTTGACGCTCAAGACGACTGGGGGGGCACTCAAGACGGGTTCCAAAAGGAAGTTAGGTACTCAAGACTGACAGTCTTGAGCGGTGCGGCGGGTGAGTTTTTTCTCGGCTGCGTATTTATCAGCAGTGGCTTTGACCAATGGCTTCAAAATCTGTTCATCGGCTTGCATCCAGTCTGAGGTGAATTCCCAGGCCTTGCCGTTCCACGTGTGAACACGCGTCCAAGCAGCGCCCATGTGGTCCACACACGATGTACTGATCGGGCGCATCACGCCTTTGAAGCCGAGTGCATCCAACTTGGCCTGAGTCAGATTCAGGTTTTCCAAGCCCCACCGCACTTGCTCGCCAGTCACGACCTTGCCTTTACCAAAACGCTCTTGCGCAGAACGAATGCCTTCAATACCGATCATGGCACTCATCACACCGCGCAAATACAGCACCTGTCCCACTTCTTCCTTGGGTCCGGTACCTTGGCCTTTGGCGTGGACTTGGGCCAGCAAAAATTTCACAATATCGGAGTTGGGTTCTGCGCCATGTTGAATCGTGATAGCGTTGTAGCCTTTGGCACCTTCAGCCACGTCTTTGACATCGGGTTCAGCACCGGCCCACCACACGCCGTACATTTTTTCACGCGCGTAGCCGGTGGCCTGAGCTTCTTTGATCGCGGTGGAGTTCATCACCCCCCAGCCCCACAGCACCACATAGTCGGGGCGGGCTTGACGCACTTGCAACCAAGTGGCTTTTTGTTCCACGCCAGGGGCAGTGACAGGCAACAACTGCAATTCAAAGCCATGAATGCGGCTGCGCTCTTGTATCAAAGGAATAGGCTCTTTGCCAAAGGGGCTGTCGTGGTAGACCAAGGCGATTTTTTTACCTTTGAGTTTGTCCCAGCCACCTTCTTTTTTGGCAATCGCTTGCAAGATGGTGTCAGCCGCCACCCAATAGGTGCCAGCGATGGGGAAATTCCATTTAAAGACAGAACCATCCGCGCTTTCACTGCGGCCGTAACCAACGGTCAGCACAGGGATTTTGTCGCCAGGGGCTTTTTCGGTGATAGCAAATGTCGCGCCAGTCGACAAGGTTTGCACAAAACTGGGTTTCTTACTTTTGAGGCGTTCATAACATTCGACGCTGCGTGCCGTGTCGTAGCCGGTTTCGCATTCTTCATACGAAATTTTCACGCCATTGATACCGCCTTTGGAATTGACCAATTTGAGGTAATCCACAAAGCCATTGGCCCAAGGCGTGCCGTTGGGTGCATAGGGGCCAGTGCGATAAGACAGCACAGGAATGAATTGTTCTTTGGACTGCGCGACAACCGTCGTCGTTGCAGACACTGCAAAAGCCGCGATCAACGCAGACCCGATAAGTTGGAACGTTTTATTCATCATCGTCTCCTTCAAAATTGAATTTCAATAAGGGAAAGGCCACACACGCATTTTTTGTTTGCCAATGGACCACAGCTTGGCCAGTCCATGCGGCTCCACAATCAGGAACCACACAATCAGTGCGCCAAAAATCATCAACTCCGCGTGAGAGACCACGGTGGTGGATATCTCAAAACCTGCCAACCCTGCCAGCAAGGGCAAAAACTGGTTCAAGAAGATGGGCAGCACCACAATGAATGCCGCACCCAAAAAGCCGCCCATGATGGAACCCATGCCGCCAATGATGACCATGAACAACAACCTAAAAGATTGGTCCACCGAAAACGCACTGGGCTCCCAAGAGCCAAGGTAAATGAACGCCCACAGCGAACCCGCCACACCAATGATGAAGGAGCTAACTGCAAAGGCCGAGAGCTTGGCGTACATGGGACGAATGCCAATGACCGCTGCCGCCACGTCCATGTCGCGTATGGCCATCCATTCACGGCCAATCGCACCTCGTACCAAGTTCTTGGCCAGCAGTGCAATCACCACCAACAAAGTTAAACAAAACAGGTATTTGTTGACGTCCGTGTCCAAGGGCAAACCAAACACCTGAAGGTTGGACACCGACACCGAACCCGAGGGCGTATCCAAGGTGAACCATTTCACACGCAAAAACATCCAGTCGGCAAAAAACTGTGCAGCCAAGGTCGCCACCGCCAAATACAGCCCACGCACCCGCAAACTGGGCAAACCAAACAACACGCCAAACGCGGTGGCGCACAGGCCACCCAGCAACAAGGCAGGCAACAAAGGCATATCAGGCACACGGGCAAAGAAGTTGTAAGCGCCATAAGCACCCACCGCCATGAAAGCGCCCGAGCCCAAAGAAATTTGGCCGCAATAGCCCACCAAAATATTCACGCCCAGTGCCGCCATCGCCATGATGACAAAGGGAATGAGAATGGCGCGAAACATATAGTCAGAGGTGAACAAGGGCACCGCCACAAATGCCACCAGCAGCAACAAGCCCACGAACACGCGGTCTTGCGCAATCGGGAAGATTTGTTGGTCTTCTCGGTAGGTGGTTTTGAATTGACCGTTTTCTCTGTAGAACATGTTTACACCCGGTCAATGATCTTTTCACCAAACAAGCCTTGTGGCCTGACCAGCAAGAACAGCAAGGCCAACACATAGGCGAACCAAATTTCAATACCGCCGCCGACATAGGGACCCAAAAACACCTCGGAGAGTTTCTCGCCAACACCAATGATGAGGCCGCCAATGATGGCGCCAGGCACCGAGGTGAGCCCACCCAAAATCACCACAGGCAAGGCCCGCAAAGCAACGGTGGCCAATGAAAACTGCACACCCAATTTGCTGCCCCAAATCATGCCGGCCACCAAGGCCACCACTCCGGCGACACACCACACAATGACCCAAATGCGGTTCAAAGGAATGCCAATCGATTGCGCGGCTTGGTGGTCGTCGGCCACAGCTCGCAGTGCTCTGCCCGTGGAAGTTTTTTGGAAAAACACCGACAGCAAAGCCACCAACAGGGCAGCGATCAAAGCAGCGATCAAATCTTCTTGGTTGATCAACAAGCCGCCAGGAAACACATTCTCAAATGCCATGACGGGGTCTTTGGGCATGCCGATGTCGATCTTGTAAATGTCATTGCCAAAAATCGATTGACCAAGACCTTCCAAGAAGTAAGCAATGCCCAAGGTGGCCATCAGCAAAGTAGTGCCCTCTTGGTTAACCAGTCGGCGCAACACCAGTCGCTCGATCAACCACGCCACGATGAACATCATGCCGCCCGCCAACACAAAGGCGATGAGGTTGACCAACACCGGATTAGTCAAGCCTGTGGTCTGCGGCAGCCATTCGGCAAACCGCGCCATGGCCAAGGCTGCAAACAGCACCATCGCACCTTGAGCGAAATTGAACACACCCGAGGCTTTGTAAATGAGCACAAAGCCCAAAGCAACCAGCGAATACAACATGCCCGCCATCAGGCCGCCCAGCAGAGTTTCAAGAAAAAATGCCATGGTGTTAATGCCCCGTCCCTAAATAGGCGCTAATCACTTCAGGGTTACGGCGCACCTCGTCGGGTGTGCCGTCGCCTATTTTTTTGCCGTAGTCCAACACCACCACGCGGTCAGAAATATCCATCACCACGCCCATGTCGTGTTCAATCAACACCACGGTGGTGCCAAACTCATCGTTCACATCCAAGATGAAGCGACACATGTCTTGCTTTTCTTCCACGTTCATGCCGGCCATGGGTTCATCGAGCAGCAGCACTTGGGGCTCTAGCGCCAGCGCACGACCCAAGTCCACCCGCTTTTGCAAACCATAAGGCAACTGCCCCACAGGGGTTTTGCGGTAGGGCTGAATTTCCAGAAAGTCGATGATTTCTTCCACTTTTCTGCGGTGGACCATTTCTTCACGCTCAGCCGGCCCCCAACGCAACGCTTGCAGCAGCAGATTGCTTTTCATGCGCAGATTGCGACCCGTCATGATGTTGTCCAGCACGCTCATGCCTTTGAACAAAGCAAGGTTCTGAAAAGTACGCGCCACGCCCATGACCGCGACTTGGTGCGAGTCCATGTGGCTGAAGGTTTGACCGCGGAATGTGATGTTGCCTTGCTGCGGCGTGTACACGCCGTTGATGCAATTGAGCATCGAACTCTTACCCGCGCCATTGGGGCCGATGATGGCGCGGATTTCATGCTCGCGCACATTGAAGCTGATGTCAGACAAAGCTTTTACGCCGCCAAAGCTCAGCGAGATGTTGTGCACATCCAAAATCACGTCGCCAATGGTCTTGCTCATGCGGCACGCTCCACAGGCGCAAACAGTTTGGCGTCACACAGTCGCAGCGTGGCGCTGACACTGCCGGTGCGGCCATCTTCAAACTTGACCGCGGTTTCAATGAACTGCTCTGCCAAGCCTTGGTACAAAGCGTCTACCAAGACAGCGTATTTGTCGGCGATAAAACCGCGCCGCACTTTGTTGGTTCGGGTGAGTTCGCCGTCATCGGCATCCAACTCTTTGTGCAACACCAAGAAGCGGTTGATCTGACTGCCTGCAAGCAAAGTGTCTGCCGCCAAATCGGCGTTGACCTTTTCCACGCACTCGAGCATGAGTTGGTAGGCCTCAGACTTTTGCGCCAAATCTGTATAGCCCGCATAAGACAAGTTGCGTCGCTCGGCCCAGTTGCCCACCGCTTCAAAATCGATGTTGAGCATGACGCACACTTTGTCGCGGCCATCGCCATAAGCCACCGCCTCTTTGATGTGCGGGAAAAACTTCAGCTTGTTTTCCACATACTTGGGCGCAAACATGGCGCCGTCGTTGGCGCCACCTTGCAAGCGCCCCACATCTTTGACACGGTCGATGATTTTCAAATGGCCATGGCTGTCGATAAATCCTGCGTCATTGGTGTGGTACCAACCATCTGCCGTCAACACTTCCGCCGTGGCTTCGGGGTTTTTGTAATAGCCTTTGAGCAAGCCGGCAGACTTCACCAACACCTCGCCCTGCTCGGAGACTTTGATTTCAACGCCTGCACATGGCACACCCACGGTGTCGGCTCGCGCTTCATTGTCCGGCTGTAAACACACAAACACCGCGGTTTCGGTCGAGCCATACAGTTGCTTTAAGTTGATGCCAATGGCACGGTAGAAATTGAACAAATCAGGGCCAATCGCTTCACCGGCGGTGTAGGCCACACGCACACGCGAAAAACCCAAGGTGTTGCAAAGTGGCCCATAGACCAAGAGATTGCCCAAGCCATACAGCAAACTGCCCATGAGGCCAATGGACTGACCGTCCATGCGTGCAGGGCCGTAGCGTTTGGCAATGTCCATGAAGTATGCGAAAAGGCTGCGCTTGAAGCTGCTGGCGTCCTCCATGCGTATCATCACGGTGGTGAGCATGCCTTCAAAAACACGCGGTGGTGCGAAGTAATAGGTGGGCCCAATTTCTTTCAAATCGATATTGACCGTGGCCGCCGACTCGGGGCAATTCACCACATAGCCGCAACTCAACCACTGTGCATAGCTGAAAATATTTTGCCCAATCCAAGCGGGCGGCATATAGGCCAAGACCTCTTCGTTTTCGCTTAAATGGTCAAAGTCTGCGCCCGCTTTGGCGCGGTCGAGCAAGCTGCGGTGGGTATGCACCACGCCCTTGGGGTTGCCAGTGGTGCCTGAGGTAAAAAACATGGCGGCAACATCATCGGCTTGGTTGGTGGCCACTTCTTTGTCAAAAAATCCAGGGTGTTGCTTGGCAAACTGCTCGCCTTGCTGCTGCAAGTCAGTCAAGCTAGCCAAACCTGTTTGCTGGTAATTGCGTAATCCGCGTGGGTCGTCAAAATAAATATGCGCCAGCCCTGCACAGTCGGGGCGAATTTCCAGCAATTTATCCACCTGCTCTTGGTTTTCCACCACTGCAAAACGCACCTCGGAATTGTTGATGGGGAACACATATTCGGTGGCGACAGCGTCTTGGTAAAGCGGCACAGGAATCGCACCCAAGCTTTGCGCCGCCAACATGCTGGCGTACAAACGCGGACGGTTGGCACCCACCACGATCACATGTTCGCCACGTTGCAAGCCTGCTTGGTGCAAGCCGCAAGCCAAAGTCTTCACTATCTCCGCCAAAGCCGACCACGTCAGGCTTTGCCAAATGCCATATTCTTTTTCACGCAATGCAGTAGCCAGCGGCCGGCGGGCCGCGTGCTCTAACATCAATCGAGGGAAGGTGGTGTCCATGGCAGGGAGCGTATATTAGGGCCGACTTTGACGCTTTTTTGTCTTG
>JBILIR010000330.1:0-2620 GCA_044368955.1 Limnohabitans sp. | reverse complement strand
GGTCATCATGTTTCCCGAGGGTACGCGTATTGAGCGTGGTCAAGCGGGCACCTACAAAGCAGGTGGTACACGCTTGGCGATTGAAACAGGTGTGCCAGTCATTCCCATTGCAGTCAATTCAGCACGCTGCTGGCCGCGCAAAGCCTTGATCAAATACCCTGGCACTGTGACGGTGTCTATTGGCCCCATGATTGAAAGTACTGGTCGTCAGCCGGAAGAAATGATGCAGCAAGTTGAGCATTGGATAGAGAGCGAAATGCACCGACTTGACCCTGAGGCTTATGCCGTCACCACAGCTTAATCGATGACTGCTTTTGTTCAGCTTGCCCTGGATTGGTTAGGCGGTCAAAGCCTCAAAGAAGAGCCAAGCCCAGCAACTGTGCCTGTGGCTTCCAATGCCGCCAGTCCTCTCGCCTTTGTGCATCCCTTGGCGAGTCGCCAAATACAACTGCAGCAAACCACCATCGCCTATGCATTTCAGCGCGTTAAGCGCAAAACCATTGGCATGTCGGTGGGCGCAGATGGCTTGGAGGTACGTGCTCCGCGCTGGGCGACGGTGGCAAGCGTGGAAGCGGTGCTGCATGAAAAAAGCGCTTGGATTTTGCGCAAACTGCAAGAGTCGCAAGAGCGCCAAAAACAAATGCGCCACACCGTCATCGAATGGCGCGACGGAGCTTCATTGCCTTTTCTGGGCGAGCAATGGGTGGTGCGTTTAGATCCTGAACATCAGTCGTTGCAAGCCAGCTATCAAGACACATCACCCAAGTGCTTGCCTATTGCCTTGTCGATCCATGCGCAACCCGGGCAAATCCGTGACGCAGTACAAGCCTGGCTGATGCAACAAGCCAAGCTCAATTTCACGCAGCGTCTTGACCATTTTGCCCCGCAGTTGGGTGTGCAGTGGAAGCGCTTGTCACTCAGCAATGCCAGTTCTCGTTGGGGCACAGCGTCGGCGGATGGCAGCATTCGCTTGAATTGGCGATTGATTCATTTCAAGCAAGATGTGATTGACTATGTGGTGGTGCATGAACTCAGCCATTTGCGCGTGATGAACCACAGTCCGCAGTTTTGGGAGACGGTGGGTTCGCTGGTGCCCGACTACCAGCAACGGCGCCATGCGCTCAATGAGGAAGTGCTGCCACAGTGGGCTTGAAGCGAACCACATCACCAGCGACACGTTCTAGCTCCCCTTGGTACCAAAGCCAATGCAAATGCGCCAATGATTCGCCAAGCGCAAACGTGGTTTGGTGACCGTCTAGCTCACGCTTAAACAGCACCGCCATGGCCTCGACAGCGCTGATGGCATTCTGGGCGCAAGCCTCGCGCAACTCTTGCAGTCGATCGTCGTGGTGCCGTGCCAGTTGTCCAATGCGTGTATGCAGTCCACGGAATGGTTTTCCGTGCGAGGGCAGGCACAAAGCATCAGCAGGCAGTGCATCAAATTTTTTCAGCGAGTCCAAAAACAAATGCAGCGGGTTCGACATGGGTTCAGAGTCGTACACACTGATATTGGTGGAGATGCGAGGCAACACCATGTCACCACTGATCAACACATTCAAAGAATCGCAGTAGAGCGCAATGTGTTCTGGCGCATGGCCATAGCCACTGATGCAACGCCAAGGTTTGCCCCCAATGGTGACGGACAAGCCGTCATACAAGCGCACAAAATGCTTGGGCAGTGCTGGCACCATATGGACAAACTGAAAATTACGCTTGGTGACAGCGCTCAGCACCGTTGCATCCGTGATGCCATGCGACTGTAAAAAAGCCACAGCTTGTTCGGCTTGTTGTGGGTTGGAGGGGTGAATCAAAGTGTGTGCGGTATGAAAGTCGGTGGCACTGATCCACAACGGCACTTTCCAATAATCACACAACCAATGCGCAAGCCCCAAGTGATCAGGGTGAAGATGCGTTACAAACACACGCAGCACCGGCAACCCCTCCAGGCTGTTGTCAAAAATGTGTTGCCATTGTTCACGCGCACTGGCTTGGTCGAGGCAACAGTCCACAATCGCCCAACCCTCACGTCCTTCGTAAACATCTCTCAGCAACCACAGGTTGATGTGGTCCAGCGCAAAGGGCAAAAACATGCGCAGCCAATAAACGCCAGGAGCGACCTCGGTCATTGCGCCAGGTTGGGGCAAATGCTCACCCAATGGGTAGTCAAGTTCTTTTTCGTCAGCGTTCATGTTGTGAGGATTTTGCTTCATAATTGACGTTTACGTAAACGTAAACTGTCTACATGGCGACCCTCTACACCATCCGCGAACTGGCCAAAGAGTTTGATCTGACAACCCGTGCCATTCGTTTTTACGAAGACATGGGCTTGTTGCGCCCCGAACGCCAAGGCCCTGGTGGGCGCAACCGCATGTACAGCGCTCGCGAAAGAGCCAGGCTGCGTCTGACATTGCGAGCCAAGCGATTGGGCTTGTCATTGACACAGGCCAAAGACATCATTGACATGTACGACAGTCCCAGAGACACCGCCCCGCAATTAGAAAAATTCGTTGAAGTCTTGGCCAGTCATCGACAACAATTGGAATCTCAGCTAGAAGAAATCCAAGCCAATCTGGACGAAGTTAAACAACACGAACGCGAAGCCAAGGCCTTGCTAAACAAA
>JBILIR010000328.1:0-2653 GCA_044368955.1 Limnohabitans sp. | reverse complement strand
TACTTTGCCACCAAGGCCGCGCAGTTTTTGTTGTAAACAGTGTTTTCCATTTATGGCCTTTGTGTGGGCAGAGCTTTATACGGGAACAAATTCGGGGTTGATGTGACGCTTGATCAAAGTGCGAATATCTTGCACAGACAAAAAGTCGGTGTTGGTGCCAGAGTCATAGCTAAAACCCTCTTTCACTCCAATGGCTTTCATGGCTTGGGTATAAGCCTCACGTTGCTTTTGTGCATTGGCACCCAAGATGGCGAAGTACTCGCCCAGGTCTAGGGTGTTGGGGCTGTCGCTGCTGGTCACCATTTCTTCGTGCAGCTTTTCACCTGGGCGCACACCCACAATTTCTTGGCGGCAGCTGGGTGCTACGGCCTCGGCCACGTCTTCAATGCGGTAGGAAGGAATCTTGGGCACCAAAATTTCACCGCCCAAAGCGTGTTCCAAAGCCCAAAATACCATTTCCACGCCTTCATCCAAAGAGATGTTGAAGCGTGTCATGTTGGGGTCGGTGATGGGCAGCACACCGCTTTTGGCTTTTTGCATAAAGAAGGGAATGACCGAACCTCTGGAGCCCATCACATTGCCGTAGCGCACCACGGAGAAACGCAAGTCGCGGCTGCCTTTGAAATTATTGGCTGCGGTAAAGAGTTTGTCGCTGCACAGTTTGGTAGCGCCGTAAAGGTTGATAGGCGCTGCAGCTTTGTCGGTGGACAGGGCCACCACTCGGCGCACATCACTGTCCAAACAAGCTTCAATCAGGTTTTGTGCACCCATGATGTTGGTTTGTATGAACTCAAACGGGTTGTACTCAGCCGCAGGCACTTGCTTTAAGGCGGCAGCATGGACCACAGTGTCAATGCCTTCTAGGGCACGGTGTAGTCGGTTTTGGTCTCGTACATCGCCAATAAAGTAACGAATGGCAGGGTATTGGCTTTCGGGAAACTCTTGGGACATCTCGTACTGCTTTAGCTCGTCACGACTAAATACCACCAAACGTTTAATTTTAGGGCAGTGATCGAGCACAGCACGAACAAATGCTTTACCAAATGAGCCGGTGCCACCTGTAATCAGGATGGATTGGTCACAAATATCAACGTTTTTCAACATGGCAATTCGCCGGAATTCCGACGCCTTTCACAAGAATGTAATGAAGTAAAGCGAAAGACGTGCCAGCACCAAAGGGTGGTCTATTATTTGCTTTAACTGAGGTAGTTCAAATTTTTGACGCTTTGGCGTGAGTTATCCATGAGCACAGCAAAACCCATACCCTACGGACGGCAATCGGTGTCCGAAGAAGACATCCAAGCGGTGGTGGATGTGTTGCGCTCGGACTTTTTAACCCAAGGCCCTGTGGTGCCAGCATTTGAGATGAGGGTGGCAAACTATTGCCACGCAAAGCACGCTGTTGCCGTTAACAGCGCAACTTCGGCACTTCACATTGCTTGCTTAGCCTTAGACCTTGGCCCTGGCGACTGGCTTTGGACCAGCCCCAATACCTTTGTGGCCTCAGCTAACTGTGCTTTGTATTGCGGCGCCCAAGTGGATTTTGTAGATATCAACCCACTCACCTACAACTTATGCCCTATAGAGTTAGAGCGAAAACTCCATGCAGCTGAAAAGCTGGGTAAGTTGCCCAAGATAGTGGTGCCTGTGCATTTCGCGGGTCAGTCATGCGACATGGTGGCTATTCATGCCTTGTCTTTGAAGTATGGCTTCAAAATCATTGAAGATGCCTCACACGCCGTAGGCGCTACCTACAGGCAAGCCCCCGTGGGCAACTGCAGTTTCAGCGACATCACGGTGTTCAGCTTTCATCCAGTGAAGATCATCACCAGCGCCGAAGGCGGCATGGCAGTTTCCAACAATGCTCGTTTGGCCACGCGCATGAAAAAACTGCGCAGCCACGGCATCACCTCAGACCCGTTTGAGTTGGAAGCCAGACCCGAAGCAGAAATATGGAGCTACCAGCAAAAAGAACTGGGATTGAACTACCGCATGACGGAGTTGCAAGCAGCATTGGGTTTGAGCCAAATGGACCGGTTAGATGCATTTGTGGCGAGACGCAGGTTGTTGGCGAAACGCTATGACGAAAAATTGCAAGGCTTGGATGTCATCACACCTCAGCAGTCAGTAGACGGAATATCTGCCTACCATTTGTACCCTGTTTGTATAGACACCTATGCAACAGGCGTGAAGCAAAAAGATTTGTACAAGCACTTGATTGCGCAAGGCATCGTGGTGAATGTGCATTACATCCCCGTGTATTTGCAACCCTTCTACCAAGCACTAGGTTTTACCAGGGGTTATTGCCCTGTTGCAGAGCATTACTATCAGCATTGCTTAAGTTTTCCCATGTATGCAAGCTTAAAGATTCAACAGCAAAACAGCGTTGTCAACAAGCTGAAAAACAGTTTACAAGCTTTAGCCTCCCACAGCGCTCAACATAAAGGTGTGGCATGAAAGTCGTGGCTATTATTCAAGCCCGTATGAGCTCCACACGCTTGCCTGGCAAGGTGTTGATGCCCTTGGTGGGTCAACCTGTATTGGAGCACGTAGTTCAACGTAGTCAAGCTTGCCGTAAGGTGAATGAAGTCGTTGTGGCTACATCCACAGACACCAGTGATGATGCCATTGAACAATGGTGTGCCGACAACCA
>JBILIR010000327.1:0-2654 GCA_044368955.1 Limnohabitans sp. | reverse complement strand
ACTTTTGTTCAAGATAACCACAGCCGCTCTGCCCAAGGCGTATTGCGTGGGCTTCATTACCAAATACAACAACCCCAAGGCAAGTTGGTGCGAGTGACCGAAGGCGCAGTGTTTGATGTGGCGGTGGATATTCGCCGTTCTTCCCCGCATTTTGGTCAATGGCTTGGCGTGCATTTGAGCGCTGACAACAAACGGCAGCTATGGGTGCCGCCTGGCTTTGCCCACGGTTTTGCCGTGTTAAGCGCCAGTGCTGAGTTTTTGTATAAAACCACCGACTATTACGCACCTGAGTATGAGCGTTGTATTGCGTGGAACGATCCTGACTTGGCCATTGCATGGCCTCTTCAATCTGCCCCTTTGCTGGCGGCCAAAGACGCCCAAGCACCAATGTTGGCCCAAGCCGAAGTGTTTGTGTGACAAATCGTTGACACATTCCAGCTTTAAGATGGTTTCTTTTCTTTACAGTTCATTATGAAAATTGCAGTATTCGGTACGGGTTACGTAGGCTTGGTGCAAGGTGCGGTTCTGGCGGATGCAGGTCACACCGTCACCTGCGTGGATATTGACGAAAACAAATTGGCCCGTTTGCGCAAAGGTGAAATTCCTATTTTTGAGCCTGGCTTAGAACCCATCGTGAAAACCAATTTCGCTCAAGGCCGGTTGTTGTTCACATCGGACGCCAAAACCGCAGTTGAGCAAAGCGATGTGCAATTCATTGCTGTGGGCACACCACCTGACGAAGACGGCAGTGCGGATTTGAAATATGTGTTGGCGGTTGCCAAAACCATCGCCACCCATATGACGGGCTACACCGTCATCTTGGATAAATCAACTGTCCCTGTAGGCACCGCAGACAAGGTTACTGCGATGGTTGCGCAAACTTTGAAAGAGCGCGGCGCTAACTTCGATTTTGATGTGGTTTCCAACCCCGAGTTTTTGAAAGAAGGCGCAGCAGTGGCTGACTGCCAACGGCCTGACCGCATCGTGATTGGTACTGAAAGCGCCAAGGCCGAAAAAATCCTGCGCGAACTGTATGAACCTTTTAACCGCAACCATGACAAAGTGATTGTCATGGGGGTGCGCAGCGCTGAATTAACCAAGTACGCTGCCAACTGCATGTTGGCCACCAAGATCAGCTTCATGAATGAAATGGCCAATATCGCCGAGTTGGTGGGCGCAGACATCGAGTCGGTGCGTCAAGGCATAGGCAGCGATCAACGTATTGGTTACCACTTCATTTACCCAGGTGCCGGCTATGGCGGCAGTTGTTTTCCCAAGGACGTCAGTGCCTTGGTTAAGACCGCAGAGGGCTTGGGTTATGCGCCTTGGATACTCAACGCTGTTGAGTCACGCAACCAAGCACAAAAACATGTGGTGTTTGAAAAAATCAAACACTATTTCAAAGGCGACTTACATAACAAAACCTTTGCGCTTTGGGGGCTGTCCTTCAAGCCGAACACTGACGATATGCGCGAAGCACCCAGTCGTGTGGTGATGGAGGCTTTGTGGCAGGCAGGTGCCCGTGTGCAAGCTTTTGATCCCGCAGCCATGGAAGAAACACAGCATATTTATGGCGACCGACCTGACTTGATGCTGTGCGGCACCAAAGAAGCCGCTTTGGCCGGTGCCGACGCCTTGGTCATCATGACCGAATGGAAAAATTTCCGTGTGCCTGATTTTGATCGCATCAAATCATCATTGAAAACACCGGTGATTTTTGATGGTCGCAATTTGTTCGAACCTGCTCGTATGCGTGAGCGGGGTTTGGATTATTTCAGCATTGGTCGCTGATTTAAAGCGATAGTTGGTTTAAATATGCTTTGAAGTCGCTGCCGGTCTCGGGGTGCTTCAAAGCGAACTCGACGGTGGCTTTCAAAAAACCCAGTTTGCTGCCGCAGTCGTAGCGAACACCTTCATAAGCATAGGCATACACCGCTTCCAGCTTGAGCAAGCTTTGGATGGCGTCTGTCAGTTGATACTCGCCACCCGCACCGGGTTTGAGCTTGGAGATGTGTTGAAAAATGCTGGGCGTAAAAATGTAGCGGCCAACTACCCCTTGGTCTGAAGGTGCGTTTTGGGGTTCGGGTTTCTCCACAATACCGGACAACTTGGTAAGCCGTTCGCCAGCAGAAATGCCTTCAACCACACCATACGACTTGCTTTGTGAGGGGAGAATTTTTTCTATGGCAATCACCGATGAGCGGTAATGCTCGTACATGCCTACCAGTTGTTTCAATACACCGGGTTGATGGTCCAGCAAATCGTCTGCAAGCACCACCGCAAAGGGCTCATTGCCTACCAAAGAGGCTGCGCAATTGACCGCATGACCTAGGCCCAAGGCTTCGGGTTGTCGCACGTACACGCAGTTGACGTGCGCGGGTTTGATGTTGCGTACCAAGTTCAGCAACTCGGTTTTGTGTTTGGCTTCTAGCTCGTGTTCAAGTTCGAAAGAGCGGTCGAAATGGTCTTCAATGCTGCGCTTACTTCGTCCGGTGACGAAAATCATTTCGGTGATACCGGCTTCCACCGCTTCTTCCACCGCGTATTGAATCAGCGGCTTGTCCACCACGCACAGCATTTCCTTGGGACTGGCTTTGGTGGCGGGCAAAAAGCGTGTGCCCAAACCCGCAACGGGAAAAACAGCTTTTCTCACG
>JBILIR010000021.1:0-10059 GCA_044368955.1 Limnohabitans sp. | reverse complement strand
CAACGCCTTGGTGCGAAAAATCTTCAACACCAGCTCCAACGCGTTCTTGGAAATCCAATGGTATTTCTTCGCCGCTTCTTTTTTACTCGCGTCTGCTTACACCTTACTCAACAACGATCACGTGAAAATCGACGTGATTTATTCGAAGTTTTCACGCCGCACCCAAATACAAATCGATATTTTTGGTTTTCTTGTGTTTTTGCTGCCCATGTGCACCGCCGTTTTGTGGTTTGGCGTTCCTTTCTTCCTGCAGGGCTTTGTCAGCAATGAAATGTCTTCCAATGCAGGTGGCTTGATCCGCTGGCCGGTCTATGCCATGTTGCCCTTGGGCTTTGGTTTGTTGTGGCTGCAAGGTGTGTCTGAGTTGATCAAGCGCGTGGCGTTTTTGCAAGGTCTGATTGACGACCCTACCGTGAAAAAAGACGAGAAAAGCCCTGAAGAGCTGCTTGCAGAAGAGATCCTCAAGTTGGCTGAAACCAAAGCCCAATCAAAAGCTTAAGACAAAGAGAAACGCCATGGAATTCATTATTAACAACTTAGCGCCCATCATGTTCTTGGGCCTGATCGTTTTCTTGTTGCTGGGCTTTCCAGTTGCCTTCAGTTTGGGGGCTTGTGGTTTGTTCTTTGGCTTCATCGGGATAGAACTCGGGGTGCTGCCCGAACCCTTGCTGCAAGCCCTGCCTTTGCGCATTTTCGGCATCATGCAAAACGATACCTTGCTGGCCATTCCCTTCTTTACCTTGATGGGTCTGATTTTGGAGCGAAGCGGCATGGCCGAGGACCTGCTCGACACCATTGGTCAGTTGTTTGGCCCCATTCGTGGCGGTTTGGCCTTTGCCGTGATTTTTGTGGGTACCTTGCTCGCGGCTACCACCGGCGTGGTGGCGGCGTCGGTGATTTCCATGGGCCTCATTTCCCTGCCCATCATGCTGCGCTATGGCTATGACCGTCGCTTGGCTTCGGGCGTCATCGCCGCCTCGGGCACCTTGGCGCAAATCGTGCCCCCCTCCTTGGTGCTCATCATCTTGGCCGACCAACTGGGTCGCAGCGTCGGCGAGATGTACAAAGGTGCATTCATCCCTGGCTTCATGCTGGCGTCCATGTATGTGGGCTATGTGGTTCTGATCTCTGTCTTCAAACCCGAGTGGGCACCTGCGCTCCCCATGGAAGCTCGCACGATACGTGAGGACAGCGGCAAGTCAGGTTTGTTGTCCTTGCTGTTTCTCACCATCGTCAGCGCCGGATCCGCCATCGCGCTGGGGCAAAACTACGGCGCAGTGATCTCTTACTTCAAGGGTGAGGTAGGCGTGAATCCGCCCACCGACGAAACCATTGTGGTGTCATTGTGCGTAGGTGTTTCGCTGGCCTTTGTGTTGGCTGTGTTGAACAAAAACCTGCGCTTGGGTCTGCTTTCACGCATGGCTGAGCGCGTCACGTTTGTGTTGATCCCTCCCTTGTTTTTGATCTTCTTGGTGCTGGGTACCATCTTTTTAGGTATTGCCACGCCCACCGAAGGCGGCGCCATGGGTGCATTGGGTGCCATCATCATGGCGGTGTCTCGTGGCCGACTGAGCTGGTTGTTGCTGCGTCAGGCCATGACCTCCACCACCAAACTCGCCAGCTTTGTGGTGTTCATCTTGATTGGTTCGACCTGCTTTAGCTTGGTGTTCCAAGGGGTGGATGGACACATATGGGTGGAGCACCTGCTGGGCGATTTGCCAGGCGGACAACTCGGCTTCTTGATCGTTGTCAATATTTTGATCTTTGTATTGGCTTTCTTCCTCGACTTTTTCGAGCTGGCTTTCATCGTCGTGCCCTTGCTGGGCCCAGTCGCTGATAAGCTGGGCATCGATTTGATTTGGTTTGGTGTGTTGCTGGCGGTGAATATGCAGACCTCTTTCATGCACCCGCCGTTTGGTTTTGCCCTGTTCTACCTGCGCAGCGTGGCGCCCTTGAAGGCCTACTTTGACAAGCCCACGCAAAAAACCGTTGAGCCCGTCACCACCGGTCAAATCTACTGGGGTGCTGTGCCCTTTGTGTTCATTCAAATCATCTTGGTGGGGCTGATCATCGCCTTCCCAGGCATCGTCTCCAGCAGCTTAGACAAAGAAGAAACCCTGAACATGGAACAGGTGCAAAACGAGATGATGAACGCCAGCCAAGGGGAGCAAGACCCCAGCGCTGCGCCTGCAGCAGGGAGCGAAGCACCCGCTGATGACCCCATGAAGATGATGCAAGACGCCATGGACAAGGACGCAGCTACCAAGCCCTGATCTAAAAAATCAGTCCCATAAAAAAAGCCCCGTGAGGGGCTTTTTTTTATACCTTGCCTAAGTAGTCTCGTTTACCTATCTCGATGCCGTTGTGCCTGAGGATGGCGTACACCGTCGTGACATGGAAATAAACATTGGGCATGGCGTGGTTGAGTAAAAACTGCATGCCTTTGTAGTGGGTTTCGACGTCGCCACGCTTGGTGACGATGTCTTTGTCTTCGCTGCCGTCGATCTGCGCAGCGCTAAAGCCATTGATAAACGCAATGGTTTTGGCAATGCGTTGTTTCAGGTCCGCAAAACTCACTTCATTGTCTTCATACGCAGGTATATCTACACCCGCCAACCTTGCCACCACGCCTTTGGCGGTATCGCAGGCAATTTGCACCTGACGTGTCAGAGGAAGCATATCGGGGTAAAGACGAAACTGCGTTAAAGCAGTTTCATTCCATTTCTTGCTCTCGATATGCACCAAGGCCTTGTCCAGCAGGTGGTCTAAGTTCGTCAACATATTGACGATGCGTGGCACGCTGGCCTGGTACATAGAGAGGGACATGGAATCCTTTTAGAGTTTGACGCTTTGCATGTAACGATCGAAGGTGGCTTCAGAAAAACGGAACCACAGGTTTTGGTCACGTCGGAAGGCTGAATAGTCTGCGTAGACTTTTTTCCAGTTTGGGTTTTTGGCGCTCAATTCTTCGTACAAAGCCATGGCTTCTTTGAAACCCGCGTCCATCACGTCTTTGGGAAAGGCCAGAACCTTGGTTTTGCTCGCCACCAATTGCTTGAGTGCAATGGGGTTGCGGGCATCGTACTTGGCTTGGCATTCGATGTGCGCATAAGCTGCAGCACACTCAATAATGGCTTTATTCTCAGGAGACAAACTGTTGTAGGCCTTGTCATTGATGAAAACATCCAGCTGGGAACAACCTTCCCACCAACCGGGGTAGTAGTAAAACGGCGCCACCTTATTGAAGCCCAATTTTTGGTCGTCATAGGGCCCGATCCACTCGGCAGCATCGATGGTGCCTTTTTCCAAGGCTTGGTAAATCTCGCCACCAGGAATGTTTTGTGGCACGCCGCCCAAGCGCTCAACGACTTTGCCCGCAAAGCCGCCCACACGGAATTTCAAGCCCTTGATGTCGGCCAAGGACTTGACCTCCTTACGGTACCACCCCCCCATTTGCGCACCAGAATTGCCGGCGGGGAAATTGATGATGTTGTACTGCTTGTAAAACTCACGCATGAGCTTCAAGCCATTGCCTTGGAACATCCACGCCGTCATTTGGCGGCTGTTCAAGCCAAAAGGAATGGTGCAGCCCAGCGCAAAAGTTTCGTCTTTGCCAAAGAAGTAGTAAGGAGCGGTATGCGCCACTTCTACAGTGCCATTTTGTACACCATCCACCACGCCAAACGGAGGCATGAGTTCACCCGCTGCGTGGGAAGAAATGACAAACTTGCCGCCGCTCAGTTCGCCAACCTTTTTCACAAAGGTTTCGGCGGCACCGTAAATGGTGTCAAGCGACTTGGGAAAGCTTGAAGCCAAGCGCCAACGAATAGCGGCTTGGGCATGCACAGCGGGTGCAGTGCCAGCGGCCAGCACGCCCAAAATACCCGCGTTTTTAAGAGCAGAACGACGATCCATGCTTAAGTCTCCAAAGAGTGAATAGTTTGCGCGGCGAGTGTATCAGCCCACCAGTTTCAAACTGGGATTAACCGTAGCATCTATAGGCTTGAGATATTGCGCAAAACGTTGCTTGACAGAAGCTTCAATGCCTTGCGAATCAAGGCCTAAGCTGGAGAGGATTTTTTGCGGGTCGCCATGTTCGGTGAACACATCGGGTACCCCTATGCGCCATACGGGAATGGTGATGCCTGCATCTTGTAAAGCCTCAAGGACTGCGGACCCAGCGCCACCCATCAGCGCACCCTCTTCCACGGTCACCAAGGCTTGGTGACTGGCCGCCAGTTGAAGCAATAACGCTGTGTCCAAAGGCTTGGCCCAACGCATATTGGCTACGCTGGCATTGAGGTTTTCTGCAGCTTGCAAAGCGGGGTACAGCATGGTGCCAAACGCCAATATCGCAACACCTTTGCCTTGGCGGCGCATTTCGCCTTTGCCAAACGGCAGGGTTGGCAAACCAGCACTCATCGGTGTGCCCACACCCGCGCCGCGTGGGTAGCGTACCGCCACGGTGTGGTCTTGCGCGTGAGCCGTACTGAGCAACATGCGGCATTCGTTTTCGTCTGCTGGGCAGGCAATGCTGACCTGCGGTATGCAGCGCAGAAAAGGAATGTCGTACACACCGGCATGGGTGGGGCCGTCGGCGCCGACAATGCCTGCACGGTCCAGCGCCAGCACCATGGGCAGTTTTTGCAATGCCACGTCATGAATAAGCTGGTCGTAGGCGCGTTGCAAAAACGTGGAGTAAATCGCGACAACGGGTTTTAAGCCTTCGCAAGCTAAACCTGCTGCAAAAGTGAGTGCGTGTTGCTCGGCAATGCCCACATCGTGGTAACGGTCAGGAAAGCGGTGATGAAACTCCACCATGCCCGAGCCTTCGCGCATGGCAGGGGTGATGGCCACCAGCTTAGGGTCTACTGCCGCCATGTCACATAACCATGTGCCAAACACTTGGCTGAAAGTTTGTTTAGGTGCAGTGGCAGGGGGCACCAAACCGATCTTGGGGTCGAATTTGCCAGGGCCGTGGTAGGCGATGGGGTCCGCTTCGGCCAGCTTATAGCCTTGGCCTTTGCGGGTCACCACATGCAAAAACTGCGGCCCATTTAAATGCTTGATGTTTTCAAGGGTAGGAATGAGGGAATCGAGGTCATGGCCGTCAATCGGGCCGATGTAGTTAAAGCCAAATTTTTCAAACAAGGTGGCCGGCACCACCATGCCTTTGGCTTGTTGCTCGAAGCGCCTTGCCAAGTCAAACAGCGGCGGCGCATTTTTCAAGACTTGCTTGCCCACCTCTTTGGCCGCCGAGTAAAAACGCCCGCTCATGAGTTGCGCCAAATAGCGATTGAGCGCTCCCACGGGAGGGCTGATGGACATGTCGTTGTCGTTGAGGATGACCAACAAATTGGTGTCCGACACCCCCGCGTTGTTGAGGGCTTCAAACGCCATGCCAGCGGTCATGGAGCCGTCGCCAATGATGGCCACGCTGCGGCGTTGCTCGCCTTTTTGTTTGGCCGCCAAGGCCATGCCTAAAGCGGCTGAAATGCTGGTGGAGGAATGCGCGGTGCCAAAGGCATCAAATTCGCTTTCATCGCGCTTGGGAAAACCCGCCACGCCATTCAACTGGCGCAAGGTGTTCATACGATCACGGCGACCGGTGAGGATTTTGTGCGGATAGGTTTGATGGCCCACGTCCCACACCAATCGGTCGTGCGGGGTGTTGAAAACGTAATGCAGGGCAACCGTCAATTCGACTGTGCCGAGGTTGGAGCTCAGGTGGCCGCCGGTTTTTGCGACACTTTCCAGCACAAAAGAGCGCAACTCGTCTGCCAAGGGGCGCAACTGCGCTGGCGACAAACGTCGCAAATCTGCGGGGGAATCAATATTTTTCAACAAAGAACTCATTTGACTGCCTTTTTAGCCAACCGTGCGCTGCCTTTAATGTAAACCCAAGCCTCGCAAATGTGTCAATTAAAGTTGACGTTTAAGGGTATTCACTAGTATATATTCACAATTAAAAAAACCCCTGAGGCGCTAAGCAACAGGGGTTTTGGTGCCAGGCTGACCAGCAGCCTAGAAAAACAGTGATTTAGCCTTTGGCGGCCCAGGCGTTACACCAGCCAGCAGTTGCAACTTGCTTGCCTGCAAACAAGGGACACATACCCGCTTTATCGCTGGCTTTACCTTGGAACAAAGCGCAGTTACCGCAGTTTTGGCTGGCTTTGTGGGTGGGGAATTTCTTGGCGTCGACTTTAGAAGTGTCAGCCTTGTAGCCCATGGCAGCGGCTTGAGCGTCTGATTCGGCAACCATGGCATTAGCCATGGCGAAATTACCAGCCAACAATGTGGCGCTACCAGCGCTGATTTGAATAATGAATTCGCGACGACGGGTCATAAAAATCTCCGATAAAAGTTACCCCTAAGGGCGAAAATAAAGCAGTGATTCTGACTCAGCTTTAATCTTTTAACAAAACGCGGTCCCCATACCCTAGGTTGACACTGGGATAAACCACGCCAAAGCCTGCACAAATGGTCCATTAAGGATGACGGTGTCTTGGTTAAGGACCCCTGCAGCAGAAACCCATAGCAAATAGGGAACAACCAGCAAAGATGCCAACCGTGACTCACGCCACAGCCCCTGGATCAGCCAAATGATGCTCAGCCAAAGGAAAAACCACTCCCACATGGCCCAATCGGGGCGCTGTAAGTGAAAGTACAAAAAGCTCCACAAAATGTTGAGCGCCCCGTTATAAAGGTAAAGCCCGACTACTTTGGCGCGACGCGCTGAAGAGGGTGCCTTGTTCCACGCCAGCCAAGCGCTGACAGCACAAAGGGTAAAGATCAGCGTCCAAATAGCGCCAAAAGCAGCGTCTGGCGGCTTCCATGCGGGGTGCTTGAGTTGGTAGTACCAAGGACCCAAGGCAGTCAAGGCATTGCCAATGCCAGCAATCCCAAAACTGATAACGAAACACAGGGCCAAACTGCGCCAATGCGTTCGCCAAGAAGGCGAGTCAAGGGTGGAAAGAGGTGAGTTTTGAAATTCTGACATCAGCAAATAAGGCTTCTCTAGGATAAAAAGATTGAAACTAGGGTTTTCCCGAATGTTTGCTCGCTCAAAACAATCATAATGTCAACATGAATTGACACATTATCTTGTCAGTTGATTTTAACGCTGGACTTTTCACGAGCACACTGCATGACGTTTCCACTCAAGCAAGGCACACAGCAAGACATCAGCACACGCGTGGTGATTGTCACCATGGACACCCACCTCAACAGTGCGGTGGATCGCGCACGTGTAGGCTTGAAACGTTTGCTGCCCCACCTGAGCTTGACCGTCCATTCTGCCTCTGAATTTGCCACCAGTCCAGAACACTTGACGCGTTGCCGCGAAGACATCGCTCAAGGCGACGTCATTATTGTGACCATGCTGTTCATGGAAGACCATTTCCTGCCTATCTTGGCCGATCTGCAAGCGCGGCGCGACCACTGCATCGCCATGGTGTGTGCCATGTCGGCAGGCGAAGTGGTCAAACTGACCCGCTTGGGCAAGCTCGACATGTCCAAGCCTGCCAGCGGACCGATGGCTTTCTTGAAAAAAATGCGCGGCAACCCCAAAGACGACAGCGAAAAAGCCGCCGCCGGTGCCAAGCAAATGAAGATGCTGCGCCGCATTCCGCAAATGCTGCGCTTCATCCCTGGCACAGCCCAAGACCTGCGAGCCTATTTTCTGACACTGCAATATTGGTTGGGTGGTTCGCAAGAAAACATCCAAGGCATGGTGCACTATTTGGCCGACCGCTATGCTGGCGCCAGCAGCGCGAAGTCCAAAGCCAAAGTGTTGCCGCCGGTGGAATACCCCGAAGTCGGTATTTACCACCCGCGCATGAAAACGCGCTTGTCTGACCAACTGAGCGACTTGCCCACCGTGGTCTCTCCCGACAAAGCGCGGGGACGCGTAGGTCTCATTCTTCTTCGCTCTTACTTGATCGCGGGCAACGCCCAGCACTATGACGCGGTCATCGCCGCCATGGAAGTGCAAGGCCTCAATGTGGTGCCGGTGTTCGCCTCGGGTCTGGATTCACGCCCAGCCATTGATGCGTATTTTTTGAAAAACGACCAAACCACAGTTGATGCAGTGGTGTCACTCACCGGCTTCTCGCTGGTCGGCGGCCCCGCCTACAACGATGCCCATGCCGCCGAAGCCATTTTGGCCAAGCTCGATGTGCCCTATATCGCAGCGCATCCGGTGGAGTTCCAAACCTTGGACCAATGGGGCGGCTCGGACCGCGGTTTGCTGCCGGTCGAGTCCACCATCATGATTGCCATCCCCGAGCTCGATGGCTCGACGGTGCCCATGGTCTACGGCGGACGCCCTGGTGCCGATGGTGTCACCTGCATGGGTTGCCAACAGCGTTGCACTTTCACCAAAGAGCACAAACAGCAAGACATGTTCACCTGCATCGAGCGCACCGCTATGCTGTCAGCGCGGGTGGGCAAATTGGTGGATCTGCGCCGCTCCGAGCGAGCACAGCGCAAGGTGGCCATGGTGATCTTCAATTTCCCACCCAACTCGGGCAACACCGGCACTGCCGCTTATTTGGCAGTCTTCGAGTCACTGTTCAACACCATGGTCGAGATGAAGGCGCAAGGCTACAGCGTAGACCTGCCCGAGAGCGTGGATGCGTTGCGCGAAGGCATTTTGTACGGCAACGCCAAGCAGTATGGCGCTGACGCCAATGTGCACACCCTCATCCCTGCCGAGCAACACATTCGTCGCGAAAAATGGTTGCCTGAGATTGAAGCGCAGTGGGGCCCTGCACCCGGCAAGCAGCTGACCAACGGCCAATCCATCTTCATCATGGGGCACCAATATGGCAACTTGTTGGTGGCAGTACAGCCCTCCTTCGGCTACGAAGGCGACCCCATGCGTTTGCTGTTCGAAAAAGGCTTTGCGCCCACCCATGCGTTTTCTGCTTTCTACCGTTACTTGAAAGAAGACTTCAACGCCAACGCGGTGTTGCACTTTGGCACCCATGGCGCGTTGGAGTTCATGCCCGGCAAACAAAACGGCATGTCCGCGCTGTGCTGGCCAGACCGCATGATTGGCGAGCTGCCAAACTTCTACCTCTACGCTTCCAACAACCCTTCCGAGGGGGCGATTGCCAAACGTCGCGCTGCAGCCACGCTCATCAGCTACCTCACACCCCCCGTGGCCGAGTCGGGTTTGTATGCAGGTCTTGCAGACTTGAAAGCGTCCATCGACCGTTGGCGCAGTCTCGACTTGGAGCAGGAACACGAACGCGCCGAGCTGATGGCCTTGGTACAAGCCCAAGCTGCTGAGCTGGACTTGGCTACTCTAGAACCTGCTTGGCAGTTACAAAGCGACAGCCCCGACTTGAACGCCGCCAAACGTATCCAAAAGCTGGGCGAGCAGATGCTGGAGTTGGAATACACCTTGATCCCCCACGGCTTGCATGTGGTTGGCAAAGCGCCGACTGACAGCGAGCGGGTGGACATGCTCATGGCCATGGCCGAAGCCAGCTACGAAGCCAAGCCGGCTCGCAGCGCTGTTGAAGCCTTGGTGGCAGGTGCGGCACCTGCCAAATCGCTGGCAAAAAGCGGTCTGGCGGGTCAAGAAGCCCATGCGACTTTGTTTGACAAACTGGCCGACGCCAACCGCTTAATGATGATGGACAGCGAGCTCAACGGTTTGATCGCCGCGATGGATGCACGCTATATACGTCCCGCGCCTGGCGGCGACATCATGCGCACGCCCGAGGTCTTGCCCACGGGGCGCAATTTGCACGGCTTTGACCCCTTCCGCATTCCCAGCGCATACGCGGTGAAAGACGGTGCGGTGCAAGCCGACAAACTCATTGCCCGCTACCAACAAGACGGCAACCCCCTGCCCGAATCGGTCGCCATGGTGCTGTGGGGCAGCGACAACCTCAAAACCGAGGGCAGCCAAATTGCGCAGGTTTTGCGTTTGTATGGTGCCAAGCCCCGCTTTGACAGCTATGGCCGCTTGGTCGGTGCCAGCCTGATTCCGCTGGCGGATTTGGGTCGCCCCCGCATCGACGTGGTGGTGACCTTGTCGGGCATCTT
>JBILIR010000326.1:0-2658 GCA_044368955.1 Limnohabitans sp. | reverse complement strand
ATGGGGGATTTTTACGAGCTGTTTTTTGAAGACGCGGAAAAAGCCGCACGGCTGATGGACATCACGCTCACGCAACGCGGCCAGTCGGCGGGTAAGCCCGTGGTGATGGCGGGTGTGCCGTTTCACGCGGTGGACAACTACTTGGCCAAGCTGATCAAGCTGGGTGAGTCGGTAGCGATTTGCGAGCAAGTGGGCGAAGTGGGTGGCAAAGGGCCGGTGGAGCGTAAGGTGGTGCGGGTGGTCACACCTGGCACCTTGACCGACGCCGAACTCCTGAACGACAAAACCGAGGCTTATGTACTGGCCGTTCACGCCAGCGAGCGAGCAGGCAAACCGCAAGGCTGCGGCTTAGCCTGGCTGAGCGTCACCGAGGGCGAACTGCGCTTGGCCGAGTGCGCCTCGGACGAACTGCCCGCTTGGATTGCACGCATTGCCCCCAGCGAAGTGATTTACAGCAACGAATTTCCCAAGCACCTGCAGCCCTTGCTGACATCTGCCACTGTGAAAAGCGAGCGCCCCGCATGGGAGTTCGACAGCGCTTTAGGACAACGCAAATTGCTGGCGCAGTTGCAAGCCGCCAGCCTGACGGCTTGGCAAGCACAAGACTTGACACAAGCCCACGCCGCCGCGTCCGCCCTGCTGGCTTACGCCGAACACACCCAAGGGCGCAGCCTCTCGCACGTGCAAAAAGTGCGAGTGGAACGCAACGAAGAACGTATTGATTTGCCCGCCACTACACGGCGCAACTTGGAGCTCACGCAAACCCTGCGCGGTGAAGATAGCCCCACGCTGTTTTCCTTGATGGACACCTGCATGACCGGCATGGGCAGCCGCTTGCTGAAACGCTGGTTGTTGGAGCCACCCCGTGAACGCAGTTTGGCGCAACAACGCTTGGACGCCATTGCCGCACTGCAAGGTGAGCATGGCGCTGGGGTGTGGCGCGAACTGCGCACCGCCTTGAAAGGCTTGGGGGATGTGCAGCGCATCAGCGCCCGGATTGCACTGCGCCAAGTGCGTCCCCGCGAGTTGGTGGCGTTGGGCGCAGCACTGCAACGCGCCAGCGCCCTGCCCGTTTTACTGAAACCCGCTTTGCAAACCCCTTGGCTCAACACCTTGTCCACCTCCTTGCCGGCCCCCCCAGAATGCGCGGCCTTGCTGCAAGCGGCCTTGCTGCCCGAGCCTTCTGCCATGGTGCGGGACGGCAACATCATCAACCACGGTTTTGATGCGGAGTTGGACGAGTTGCGCGGCATTCAAAACAACGGCGATGAATTTTTATTGGCCCTTGAAGTGCGGGAACGCGAACGCACCGGCATTGCCAACCTGAAGGTGCAGTTCAACCGAGTGCATGGTTTTTACATCGAGGTGACGCAGGGCCAGCTTGACCGCGTGCCCGATGACTACCGCCGCCGTCAAACTTTGAAGAACGCCGAGCGCTTCATCACGCCTGAGCTGAAAACCTTTGAAGACAAAGCCTTGTCCGCGCAAGACCGCGCTTTGGCACGTGAAAAATTTCTTTATGAGCAACTGCTCGACAGCCTGCAAATTTTTGTACCAGCCTTGGGTCAAGTGGCGTGGGGCTTGTCCACCTTGGACGTGTTGGCCGCTTTGTGCGAACGCTCGCTCACCCTGAACTGGTGCGCCCCAGAGTTGGTGAACACGCCAGGCATCAGCATCACCCAAGGACGCCATCCTGTGGTGGAGTCTCGCTTAGGCGAAACAGGCGGCAGCTTCATCGCCAACGACACGCAGCTTGGTCCTGCTCAACGGATGCAAATCATCACGGGACCGAACATGGGTGGCAAGTCCACCTATATGCGGCAAGTTGCACTCATCGTGCTCTTGGCCAGCATGGGCAGCCATGTGCCAGCCAGCGCGTGTCGACTGGGGCCGATTGACGCCATCCACACCCGCATTGGTGCAGCCGACGACTTGGCCAACGCACAGTCCACCTTCATGCTGGAGATGACCGAAGGGGCACAAATTTTGAACAACGCCACACCGCAAAGCTTGGTGCTGATGGACGAAATTGGCCGCGGCACCTCCACCTTTGACGGCTTGGCTTTGGCCAGCGGCATTGCCACCTATTTGCACGACAAAACCCAAGCCTACAGCCTGTTTGCCACGCATTATTTCGAGCTCACAGAATTCGCTGCCAACCACCGCGCCGCCGTGAACGTGCATGTGAGTGCGGCTGAGAGTGGCAACGACGTGGTGTTTTTGCATGAAATTCAACCGGGCCCCGCCAGTAAAAGTTACGGCGTTCAAGTGGCTCGCTTGGCGGGGATGCCCACTGCGGTGCTGAACCACGCCAAGCACGCACTGAGCGCTTTGGAGTCGGACGCCCAGGCCAGTCGCGCCCAGGTGGATTTGTTTGCAGAACCGCCCGAGAGCTTGGACAGCGGCCCCAGCCCCTTGCAAGCGGCCTTGAACCAACTTGACCCCGATAGCCTGACCCCGCGTGAAGCGCTAGATGCGCTTTACGCCCTGAAGAAACTCACATGACACCTGCCCTTGCCCGTCCCACACCCAGCGGCACACCGCTGGTGCTTTTTTTCCACGGCAACAGTTTTCCGGCCAGCACCTACAGCGTGATGTTGAATGAATTGCGCCGCCGTGGTTTGCAAGTGCATTCGCTTGAAAAAATCGGCCACAACC
>JBILIR010000325.1:0-2660 GCA_044368955.1 Limnohabitans sp. | reverse complement strand
TGCTTTTGGCTTCGAGCTCTTCCTGCACTTTTTCAAAGACCTGCCCAAGGTGGGCGAGTTTGAACTGGGCAAGCACTGGCAGTTATGGATGGGCTCTTTGATTGTGTTGGTGGTGCTGATTGCACCCCAAGGCCTGATGGGCTTGCTGCGCCCACGGAGCTCACACGATGACTAAAGCCTTGTTAGAAGCCAAACATTTAAGCAAACGCTTTGGCGGTTTGCTGGCGGTTAACGATGTGTCTTTGTCCTTGTACAAAAACCAAATCCTTGCCGTCATTGGCCCCAATGGTGCCGGCAAAACCACTCTCACCCATTTGCTCAGTGGTGACATACCCGCCAGCAGTGGCGAGTTGTGGCTCAAAGGCCAATCTGTCACGGGTTGGCCTCATCACCGATTGTCTTTGCAAGGTTTGGGCCGCAGCTACCAAAAAACCAATGTGTTTTTGCCGCTCACGGTGTGGGACAACCTCATGCTGGCAGCCCAAGCACGGGACGCTCATGCGCCCTTCAATCCCCTGTCGTGGTTACAGCGTGCTGACCAGCAAACCTTGGTGGCGCAACGTGCAGACCGCGCTTTGCAAATCTCTGGACTCGCAAGCGTCAAACAAAAAACTGCTGCCATCTTGAGCCACGGTATCCAACGCCAACTTGAAATTGCCATGGTCTTGGCGACGGAACCCGATGTGTTGTTATTGGATGAGCCGCTGGCCGGCATGGGCGCTGCAGAGGCAGAGACCATGGTGGAACTGTTGCAGTCTTTGAAGAAAGACCACGCCATGCTGCTGGTCGAACATGACATGGACGCGGTGTTTGCCTTGGCCGATGTGCTCACCGTCATGGTCAACGGCACCGTGATCGCAACTGGAACGCCTGAAGCGATTCGCAGTGACGCCAAAGTGCAAGCGGCCTACCTTGGCGAGGCAACGCCATGAGCAATATGCTTTTGGAGGTGCGCGGTCTCAACACCTATTACGGTGCCAGCCATGTGCTGCACAACTTGGATTTCAATGTGGAACGTGGACAAACCGTGGGCCTCATGGGGCGCAACGGCATGGGTAAATCCACGCTCCTTAAAAGTATCACCGGCTTGGTTAACCCCCGCAGCGGCGAGATCGCGTTTCAAGGCCAAGCCATCCAAGGTCACACACCCTATGCCATCGCCAACATGGGCATGGCCTATGTGCCGGAAGGTCGCGGTATTTTTGGCAACCTCAGTGTTCACGAAAATTTAGTCATGACCGCCAGACCTGGTGTGCGCGGCCAACAAGACTGGACCTACCAACGTGTGCTCGACACCTTTCCGCGTTTGGGTGAGCGCTTGAACCACGGTGGACAGCAACTGAGCGGCGGCGAGCAGCAAATGCTCAGCATTGGCAGGGCCCTCATGACCAACCCCGATTTACTGCTGCTGGACGAAGCCACCGAAGGCTTGGCGCCACTCATCGCTTTGGAAATTTGGCGCATATGCGCCTTGGTAGCCAAGTCGGGCATCAGCACGGTGATTGTGGACAAGAATTGGCAGCACGTGACCCAAATCACGCAACACAACGTCATCTTGGTCAAAGGCGAGGTGATGTTCCAAGGAACAAGTGCCACTTTGCTGTCGCAGCCGGATGTGTTGAATCAACACCTTGGGGTTTGAAGATGTCAACCAGCCGCACACAAGTTGTCATCATCGGTGCCGGACCCTCGGGATTGCTGTTAGGGGCGCTGCTGCACAAAGCCGGTATCGACCATGTCATCGTCGAGCGACAAAGTCCCGATTACGTGTTGGGACGCATTCGTGCAGGCATCTTGGAGCAGGTCACCGTCGATTTGCTGCACGAAGCGGGTGTGGGTGCAGGTGTGACCCAAGGCGGAACTGTTCACCACAGCATCGAATTGGTTTTCAAGAATACCCGTCACCCCATCGAGGTGACACAACTTACCGGCGGCAAAGTCGTGACAGCCTACGGCCAAACCGAGGTCACCAAGGACCTGATGGACCAGCGAACACGTTTGGGCCTAAGCACGGTTTACGAGGCCAGTGAGGTCAGCCTGCACGACTTTGACGGCAGCTCTCCTCAGGTGCGCTATGTGAAAGACGGCGTGTCGCATGTCTTGAACTGTGAATTCATCGCCGGTTGTGACGGCTTTCACGGCGTGGCCCGAGCCAGTGTGCCAAAGAACGCCATCACCGAGTATGAAAAGGTCTATCCCTTTGGTTGGTTGGGCGTGTTGGCTGATGTACCGCCTGTATCTACCCATGCCATCGTGTATGCCAACAGCGACCGTGGCTTTGCACTGTGCTCCATGCGCAGCATGACCCGCAGTCGCTATTACGTTCAATGCCCATTGAGTGACAAGGTCGAAGACTGGAGCGATCAGCGCTTTTGGGACGAAATACGCAAACGGCTAGACCCCGAGATGGCAGAGCGCATGGTGACGGGCGCTTCAATTGAAAAAAGCATTGCCCCTTTACGCAGCTTTGTGGCTGAACCGATGCGCTTTGGACGCTTGTTCTTGGCAGGGGACGCAGCCCATATCGTGCCGCCTACCGGCGCCAAGGGTTTGAACTTGGCCGCCAGTGATGTGAAATACCTCAGCAGTGCGTTCATTGAATTTTTCAAAGACAAAAGTGCCGCAGGCATCAATCATTATTCGCAACGTGCTTTGGCTCG
>JBILIR010000324.1:0-2667 GCA_044368955.1 Limnohabitans sp. | reverse complement strand
TGTTGATTCAACTGGGCGGCCCGGGCATGCGCATCGGCATGGGCGGCGGGGCGGCAAGTTCTTTGTCAAGCGGCAGCAACGATATCGCACTCGATTTCGACTCTGTGCAACGCGGCAACCCGGAAATTCAACGCCGCGCACAAGAGGTCATCAACCATTGCAATGCCCTGGGCCCCGATTCGCCGATATTGGCCATCCACGACGTGGGCGCGGGCGGTTTATCGAATGCGTTTCCAGAGTTGGTGAACGACGCAGGTCGAGGTGCGCGTTTTGATTTACGCAATGTTCCATTGGAAGAAAGCGGTTTATCACCCAAAGAAATTTGGAGCAACGAAAGCCAAGAGCGCTATGTGCTGGCCATAGACCCTGCTTCTTTGCCGCAGTTTGAATTTTTCTGTCAGCGTGAACGCTGTCCCTTCTCTGTGGTGGGCAAGGCCTTGGCCAAGCCGCAGTTGGTGGTGAAAGACGGTGGCAGCACTTCGCCAGTCGATATGCCCCTAGAGGTGTTGCTCGGCAAACCGCCCAAGATGCACCGCGACGTGGTTCGTGTTCTGCGCAGTTCACCGCCTTTGAACCTGACCGATGTGCGTTTGCAAGACGCCGTCATTCAGGTCTTGGCGCATCCGACGGTGGCGAGCAAACGGTTTTTGGTGACGATTGGCGACCGCACCGTCGGCGGCTTGAGCCACCGCGACCCCATGGTCGGCCCTTGGCAGGTGCCGGTGGCTGATTGCGCCATCACCTTGGCCGATTTCAAGGGCCATGCGGGTGAGGCCATGAGCATGGGCGAGCGCACCCCGATTGCTGCACTCAACCCCGCAGCTTCAGGTCGCATGGCGGTGGCCGAGGCCATCACAAATTTATTGGCCGCACCGTTTCAAATGGACAAAGTCAAGCTGTCAGCCAACTGGATGGCCGCTTGCGGCGAAGTGGGCGAGGACGCCGCCTTGTACGACACCGTCAAAGCGGTGGGGCTGGAACTGTGTCCCGCTTTGGGTATTTCTATTCCTGTAGGCAAAGACAGTTTGTCCATGCGCACCCGTTGGAGCGATGCGGGTCAAGAGCAAAAAGTCACCTCACCTGTCAGCTTGATCGTCACTGCATTTGTTGCTTTGGACGATGTGAGAGGCAACCTCACGCCGCAGTTGCAAAGTGGCATGGACAGCAGCTTGGTGTTGATTGATTTGGGTAAAGGCCACAAGCGCATGGGTGCGAGCATATTGGCGCAAATCTTGAACCAAGGTGGCGGGGACACGCCCGACTTGGACGATGAGCAAGACCTGTTGCATTTGGTACATGCCATCAACGATTTGCGCCATCAAGGTTTACTGCTGGCTTACCACGATAAGAGCGACGGCGGTTTGTGGGCCACGGTCTGCGAAATGGCTTTTGCAGGGCGTGTGGGCGTGGACCTGAATATTGATCTACTGGTCACCGAGGGCGACGGTGTGAGTGACAGCCGCGCCGACCATGGCGACAGCAAAAACTGGGCGCAGCAAGTGGGTGCCAGACGTGAAGAACTCAGCCTCCAAGCACTCTTTAACGAAGAGTTGGGTGTGGTGGTTCAAGTCGCCACCGCGCAGCGCGACAAAGTGATGCAAGTGCTGCGTCAACATGGCTTGTCAGCCCACAGCCATGTGATTGGCAAAACCCGTAGCAGCGCATCGCCTGTGGTCAGCGTGTGGCGTGACGCCAAAGAGGTATTTTCTGCTTCGCTGCAGGACTTGCAGCAGGTATGGGACAGCGTCAGCTGGAAGATTGCCCGTGAGCGTGACAACCCCCTTGCTGCTGACCAAGAACACGCCGCTGCGGGTGATCCTGCGGACGCCGGTCTGCACCTGCATCTGCCCCAAGGTTGGAACCACACGGTTGCAGCGCCTTTTGTTCACAAGGCCAAGCCCCGTGTGGCGGTGCTGCGAGAGCAGGGCGTGAACTCCCATGTGGAGATGGCCTACGCCTTCACCGAGGCCGGTTTTGAGGCCTACGACGTTCACATGACCGATTTGCAACAAGGCAGGGCCAACCTCAAAGACTTTCAAGGCTTGGTGGCTTGCGGCGGTTTCAGCTACGGCGACACATTGGGTGCTGGCGTGGGATGGGCTCGCAGCATCACTTTCCATGAAGGCTTGAACGCCCAGTTTCAAGCATTTTTCCAACGCAGCGACACCTTTGGCTTGGGCGTGTGCAATGGTTGCCAAATGTTTGCCGAGTTGGCCGACATCATTCCTGGCACTCAGCACTGGCCACGCTTCACCCACAACCATAGCGAGCGTTTTGAAGCTCGCTTGTCCATGGTGGAAGTGCTGGAGTCCCCCAGCTTGTTCTTCAAAGGCATGGCCGGTTTGAGAGCGCCGATTGCCGTGGCGCACGGCGAAGGTTTTGCCAATTTCGCCAAGCGAGGCGATGCTTCTCAGGTGCTGGCTGCCATGCGCTTTGTAGACAACCATGGCCAGCCTACCGAGGCCTATCCACTTAACCCCAACGGCAGCCTAGGCGGTTTAACAGCAGTGACTACCGCCGATGGTCGTTTCACAGCCATGATGCCGCACCCTGAACGAGTATTCCGCCCACTGCAATTCAGTTACGCACCTCAAGACATGTCTGAATCCTTGACAGAATTCAGCCCATGGATGCAACTCTGGCGAAATGCCCGGGTTTGGGTAAATT
>JBILIR010000323.1:0-2676 GCA_044368955.1 Limnohabitans sp. | reverse complement strand
TGTCATTCAGCACCACACCCGCCAGCAGCTTTTGGCACACCTTGTCGTCAAGCGCATCGGCGGTGGTCAGCTCATACAGCTTGGGCACATGGTGCTTAGGCGAACTCATGCGGTGAATGAACTGGCCATCGTCACTCAGCAGCAACATGCCGGTGGCGTCTTGGTCTAAACGCCCAACAGCTTGAACACCTTGCAAGCCAGTTTTGGCAGGACGTTGGCGCAAAGGAGCAGGCAGTAGGCTGTAGACGCTGGGCCACACCGAGGGCTTGTGCGAGCACTCGGTGCCAGCAGGTTTATTCAGCAGGATGTAGGCCTTGGTGTGGAATTGCCAAAGTACGCCCTGCACTTCGTAGTGCATACCGTCTGTTGGATTGATGTCAATGTCCTCGTCTATCAATTGCAGGCCAGTTCCTGTGTCTATCTTTACCAAGCCTTGCTGAACGAGCCCCGCGCAAATGCGGCGGGTGCCAAAGCCTTGGGAGAAGAGGAGGTTTGGGGGATACACAATGTCAAGATGGGAAGCAACGATAAAACAGCCAAAAAAACAATGCGCGCAAATACACTAAAAAATACTGAGACTATTTCATTTTGCTTGGTGTAATTGTTGTTTAAGTGAGCCCCAAAAATGACGAACAACCAATGTAAAGATAGTTAGCATGAAAACCGTAAATAATGCAAGTGCAACAGTTATCAAAAGTTTTAATGGGGTTTCCATTTGCTGGTCCACAAAAACTGGGCTTATTAAAGTAGTTTCTTTGGTTTGAGTTTCACTCAAAAAAACTCTATTTCCAAAATTTGGTTTCTCAAAGTCCATAAGTCACTATTTCGTTTCAATTGGAGAGCCGAAGTTAGACTCATAATTAAGAGTTTTTCGCCATTAGAGGGAGGTTCATATTTATTCGTCAATAACAATTTTTCAACTTGTTCAATCAATACCAATTCACCTTTTAAAGTGGCTAGATAGTCATACTTTTGTTTGATCATGGGATCTGTAAATATTTTTTGATGGCGGATAATATCCGCTATAACAGCATCCAAACATTGAATAGCAGCTTGTTTCGAAGAATGATGAAAGGAGAGGGTCAAAATTAATGGTAAATTTTTATTCAATTGTGAGCTGAGATTTTTAACCGCTTTTGATCTATAGTTAACTACTTGGTCTGTGTTGCATGTCATTAAGGTTTCTGCAGAAAGATAATTTTTTAATTTTAAGTTTTCACGCACTGTTTGGGAAGATTCGATAACTTGACCTCCTACAGTAGCTAAACTTACATACGCAGTTACTTCATATTTTTGCGGAAAGATCAAACCATAAATCAAACCTAGAACACCGCAAGCACAAGTACCTATGACAATGCTTAATTTGTTTAATATAAAAAATTGGATGAAGTCTATTAAGCCAAATTCTGTACTATTTTCAATTAATTTATTCATGACTTTTAATTTTATCAGTTAAAGTGTTATGACATTGCATTCGAAGTTGATTATCGGGAACAAACACCTCAGCCAAACTGAAAGTTATCAGATTCACGCTTTCATCGGAACCATACTTGACCATACTCAGATTGCTAAGGTGCTGGATCGGTAAAAGTCCACAATCAGTCGGGAGTTGAGCCGCAACACTGGCTCTCGGGGCTACCGCCCCAAGCAGGCTGGTGATATGTCTGCCGATAGAGCGCAAAGCAGCCGCAATGCCAATACAGTGCCAGCTTCGGTGAATGATCAAACGCAATTGCTGCTGCAATTGCAATGGAGCCCGGGGCAGATTGCGAGCAAGTTGCCCATCAGCCTTGATACGGTTTACTTGCGTGTTTATGCCGGCAAAGCTCAAGCAGGGACGCTTTGAAAGAACCTTCTCTGCCAGAAGCAAAAGAGAAAGCGCTATGCAGGTGGGCGGGACCGGCGAGGACAAATCCCCAACAGACGGGCCTTTGAGCGAGCGACCCTTGCATATTGAAGCAAGAAGAAAAGTGGGTCATTGGGAATGTGACACCGTGATTAGTGCCAACCACAGGGGGACGGTTGTGACGATGGTCGAGCGCAAAAGCGGGTATGCCGTGATGGCCAAGATAGAGAAAAAAAGTCTGAGTTAGTCAGATCAGTCATTGTGGACAAGCTCAAGCCAATGGCTGTCAGGGTAAAGAAGCTGACCTTTGACAACGGCAAAGAGTTTGCAGGGCAGGCCCACATTGATCAACATCTTCAAAGTACGTCAAACTTCGCCAGACCATTTGCCAGCTGGGAACGGGGCAGCAATGAGAATTTCAACGGTTTGCTGCGCCAATACTTTCCAAAGAAAGGAGCAATATCCACGGTCACTAATGAAGAAATTAGAATGAATCAAAAAATCCTCAGAGGTGTTTCATCAATCACTCAGGCTGCTCGTTGTGTTTCGAACTTGAATTCGCCTCTTTTTAAGCTACTCCAGTCCACTCGCCTTGGCTTCCTTTTCATGCGCCAAGTGCACCCAATCCACGACATCGCCAGATGGTGTGTAGCCTGTAACCAACTGCTGCAAGATGCCACGGATCATGGGCACATCGTTCACGCCCACGGCCATGTTCAAGGCTTGCAGCTTTTCATCCAAGGCTGGCCACGGCAGATACTCTTCATGCGCTTGCATGATGCGTGTGTGTTGGGTGCGCTGCGGGTTCAAGCCAATCAACAGCTCTTCAT
>JBILIR010000321.1:0-2703 GCA_044368955.1 Limnohabitans sp. | reverse complement strand
ATAACCCCGCCGATGGCGGCGACTTGGGCGGCCACATTGGTTCGTTTGCTTCCTTGGCCCATATGTTTGGCGCCGGCTTCAACCATTTTTGGCATGCCGAAAGCGAAAACCATGGCGGCGACTTGCTCTACATCCAAGGCCATGTGTCGCCCGGCGTGTATGCCCGTGCCTATTTAGAGGGGCGTCTCACTGAGGAGCAGTTGCTCCACTTCCGCCAAGAGGTGGACGGCAAAGGTTTGTCGAGTTACCCGCACCCCAAACTGATGCCCGAGTTTTGGCAGTTCCCCACCGTCTCCATGGGCCTGGGTCCTTTGATGGCGATTTACCAAGCGCGTTTTTTGAAGTACTTGCATGCCCGTGGCATTGCCAATACCGAGAACCGCAAGGTCTGGGTGTTTTGCGGTGACGGCGAGATGGACGAGGTGGAGTCACTGGGTGCCATCGGTTTGGCGGCACGTGAGAAGTTGGACAACCTGATTTTTGTCATCAACTGCAATTTGCAGCGATTAGATGGCCCTGTGCGCGGCAACGGCAAGATCATCCAAGAGCTCGAGAGTGAATTCCGTGGTGCTGGTTGGAATGTGCTCAAGCTGATTTGGGGCAGCAACTGGGACCCGCTCATCGCCCGTGACAAAGACGGCGCACTGCGTCGCATCATGATGGAAACCGTGGACGGCGACTACCAAGCTTTCAAGGCCAACGATGGCGCGTATGTGCGCAAGCATTTCTTTGGCCGGGACCCGCGCACCTTGGAGATGGTCGCCAAGATGAGCGACGACGATATTTGGAATTTGCGCCGTGGTGGCCACGACCCACAAAAGGTCTATGCCGCTTATGCAGCCGCTGTGAAGCACAAGGGCCAGCCTTCTGTGTTGCTCATCAAAACCGTGAAAGGTTTTGGCATGGGCTCTTCGGGTGAGGGCAAAAACACAGTGCACCAAACCAAGAAGCTGACCGACGAAGACATCAAAACCTTCCGCGACCGCTTCAACATCCCCATCCCCGACAGCGAGTTGTCCAAACTGCCGTTTTACAAACCGGCTGACGACACACCAGAGATGCGCTACCTGCACGAGCGGCGTCAAGCCTTGGGGGGCTATTTGCCGCACCGCCGTACCAAGGCCGATGAGCACTTCACAGTACCTTCTATGGAGACTTTCAAAGCTATCACCGAACCCACGGTCGAGGGCAGAGAAATTTCCACCACCCAAGCCTATGTGCGTTTCCTAACGCAGTTGTTGCGTGACCAAGCCTTGGGCCCACGCGTGGTACCTATATTGGTGGACGAGGCGCGTACCTTTGGAATGGAAGGTTTGTTTCGACAAATTGGTATTTACAACCCCGATGGCCAGCTGTACACACCGGTCGACAAAGACCAGGTCATGTACTACAAGGAAGACAAAGCGGGCCAAATTTTGCAAGAGGGCATCAACGAAGCCGGTGGCATGAGCAGTTGGATCGCTGCGGCGACCTCTTACTCGACCAACAACCGCATCATGATTCCGTTCTACGTCTACTACTCGATGTTCGGCTTCCAGCGCGTGGGCGACTTGGCCTGGGCGGCGGGCGATATGCAAGCGCGTGGCTTTTTGCTGGGCGGCACCTCTGGGCGCACCACCTTGAACGGCGAAGGTTTGCAACACGAAGACGGCCACAGCCACATATTGGCGGGGACCATCCCCAATTGCGTGAGCTACGACCCGACCTTTGCGCACGAGGTGGCGGTCATCATGCAGCATGGCTTGAAGCGCATGGTGGAAAAACAAGAGAACGTGTTTTATTACCTCACGCTGCTGAATGAAAACTACCCTATGCCGGGCCTCACAGCGGGCACCGAAGAACAGATCATCAAGGGCATGTATTTGTTGCAAGCCGCAGAGGGCGCGAAAAAACTGCCGCGCGTGAACCTGCTGGGTTCGGGCACTATTCTGCGCGAATCCATGGCTGCGCGTGATTTGTTGGCCACCGATTGGGGCGTGGCGGCAAATGTGTGGAGTTGCCCGAGCTTCAACGAATTGGCCCGCGATGGTGCTGAAGCCGAACGCTGGAATTTGATGCATCCTACCGATAAGCCACGTTTATCATTTGTGGCTCAGCAGCTGGGTACAAGCGAGGGCCCGGTGGTGGCTTCCACCGATTACATGAAGGCCTATGCCGAGCAAATTCGTGCCTACATCCCCGCTGGTCGTGCCTACAAAGTGCTGGGTACCGATGGTTTTGGGCGCAGTGATTTCCGAAGCAAATTACGCGAGCACTTTGAGGTGAACCGCCACTACATCGTGGTGGCGGCGCTCAAGGCCTTGAGTGAAGATGGCGCAATGCCCGTCGAAACCGTTGCCAAAGCCATTAAAAAATACCAATTGCTGGCGGATAAGATCAATCCGCTGCACGCTTGATTCAGGGAGAAACATATGGCAACAATGGAAGTGACTATTCCCGATATCGGCGACTTTGATGAAGTAGCGGTCATTGAACTGCTGGTGAAGGTGGGCGACAAAGTTCGCGCAGAACAATCGCTCATCACCGTGGAGTCCGACAAGGCCTCCATGGAAATTCCTTCATCCCATGCTGGTGAGATCACAGCGATAAGCGTTAAATTGGGCGATAAAGTGAAAAAGGGCTCGGTCATTTTGACGCTGGAGACTGCTTCGGCCTCCGGCCTCGCAGTGACACCGCTACCCGTTGTCGCAGCACCACCCGTCA
>JBILIR010000320.1:0-2716 GCA_044368955.1 Limnohabitans sp. | reverse complement strand
TTGGGCTTTCTGTGGTACCGCACTTTGAATTTCAAGCTGTTTGTGAAGATCTGCCTAGACACGGTCGAGACCACCGCCACGGTGCTGTTCATCGTGGCCGCTGCCAGCATTTTTGGTTGGCTGCTGACCGCCACGGGGGTGACCGCCGCCATTGGCCAATGGGTCTTGGGCGTGACCGATCAGCCTTGGCAATTTTTGTTGCTGGCCAATTTGCTTATGTTGTTTGTGGGTTGTTTTTTGGAGCCTACCGCCGCCATCACCATTTTGGTCCCCATCTTGATCCCGATTTGCCAGCAACTGGGCATTGACTTGGTTCACTTTGGTCTGATCATGGTTTTGAACCTGATGATTGGTTTGTTGCACCCGCCCATGGGCATGGTGCTGTTTGTGCTGGCTCGAGTGGCTAACTTGAGCGTGGAACGAACCACCATGGCGATCTTGCCTTGGTTGGTGCCTCTGATTGGCAGTTTGGCCTTGATCACCTATGTGCCCAGCATTGCGCTGTGGTTGCCCCGTTTGATGGCTTCTTGATAGCGGTTTGTTCATGAACACTTTTATTCGTCTCCACCCCGCCGATGACGTGGTCATCAGCCGCCAACAACTGCTCTCCGGTGCCACGGTGGAGGGCATCGCGGTGCGTGGCCTCATCCCGCCGGGTCATAAAATCGCCACCCGTGCTATCGCCTCTGGCGACGCGGTGCGCCGCTACAACCAAATCATTGGCTTTGCGTCCAAAGACATTGCCGCTGGCGAGCATGTGCACACCCACAACCTCGACATGGGTCCCAACAAAGGCGACTTTGCGCGGGACTATGCGTTTTGCGCCGACGTCAAACCCGAGGCCTCCAAGCTTCACGCCGAGTTCATGGGTTATGTGCGCCCTGACGGCCGCGTGGCCACGCGCAACTACATCGGCATCCTCTCCAGCGTGAACTGCTCGGCCACCGTCGCCCGTGCCATTGCCGACCATTTCTCCAAAACCATCCACCCCGCGGCCTTGGCCGACTTCCCGAATGTGGACGGCGTGGTCGCCCTGACCCACGGCCTGGGTTGCGGCATGGACACCGAAGGCTTGGGGATGCAGGTGCTCGAGCGCACCATGGCGGGCTACGCCACCCACCCCAACTTTGCCGGTGTGCTGGCCATTGGTTTGGGCTGCGAGGCCAACCAACTCAAATCGTGGATGGCGCACAGCGGTTTGCAAGAGGGCAGCACGCTGCAAACCTTCAACATCCAAGACAGCGGCGGCACCCGCTTGACGGTGGCCAAGGGCATCGAGCTGGTCAAGGCCATGCTGCCCACGGTGAACCAATCTCAGCGTGTGCCATGCAGCGTGGCCCACATCACCGTCGGCTTGCAGTGCGGCGGCTCGGACGGTTATTCGGGCATCAGCGCCAACCCAGCCTTGGGTGCGGCGGTGGATTTGTTGGTGGCCCACGGCGGCACCGCCATCCTGAGCGAAACGCCCGAAATTTACGGCGCTGAACACCTGCTGACCCGCCGCGCAGTGCGCCGCGAGGTGGGCGAGAAGTTGGTTGAGCGCATCCGCTGGTGGGAGCACTACACCGCCATGCACCAAGGCGAGATGAACAACAACCCATCCCCCGGCAACAAGGCGGGGGGACTGACCACGATTTTGGAAAAATCATTGGGCGCAGTGGCCAAAGGCGGCACCAGCAATTTGCAAGCGGTGTACGAATATGCCGAGAAGGTCACGGCGCATGGTTTTGTGTACATGGACACACCGGGCTACGACCCAGTGAGCGCCACCGGCCAAGTGGCGGGCGGCGCCAACCTGATTTGCTTCACCACGGGGCGCGGCTCGGCCTATGGATGTGCGCCCTCACCGTCGCTGAAACTCGCCACCAACACCGCGCTGTGGCAGCGCCAAACCGATGACATGGACATCAACTGCGGCGATGTGGTCGATGGCGGTAGCTCGGTGCAAGCCAAGGGCGAAGAGATATTCAAACGCATCATCGCGTGTGCCTCGGGCGAGGCCAGCAAAAGCGAGCAACACGGCTATGGGCAAAACGAGTTTGTGCCCTGGCAGTTGGGTGCGGTGATGTGACGGGCTTGGGCCTTGCCCACCCAGGCAGACAACCCCTCTCCAAAGCGCACACCGGTTCCATTTGGCACAAGCCACGCAGCACCCATTCCACCCTTTCCACCCATTTCTCCCTTCGCCAACCCACCACCCCATCCGCCATGAGTCACTTGATTGCCGCCCCCGAATTGGAAGACACCATCACCCGTTTGTTTGTCAACGCTGGCGCACCTGCCGATCGGGCGCGCCAGGTGGCAGCCAATTTGGTGCTGGCCAACCTGAGCGGGCACGACTCGCACGGTGTGGGCATGGCCCCGCGCTATGTGGATGCCATTTTGGAAGGCCGTCTCGACACCCGCGCCGATGTGGCCGTGCGGGTTGACAACGGCATGCTGTTGGGTTTGGACGGCCAATCGGGTTTTGGTCAGGTGGTGGGTGTGCAAGCGATGGACCTGGCGTTTGAGCGCGTGGCCGCGCATGGCGCATGTATCTTTTCGCTGGCCAGTGCCCACCACTTGGGGCGCATTGGTCACTTTGCCGAAATGGCGGTGGCGCGCGGATGGATTGCGCTGCACTTTGTCAGCGTGTCATCGCGCCCGAATGTGGCACCGTTTGGCGGCAGCGATGGGCGCTTTGGCACCAACCCCTGCTGCATCGGCATCCCCATGG
>JBILIR010000020.1:0-10273 GCA_044368955.1 Limnohabitans sp. | reverse complement strand
CTGAGTTGATGAAAATTTGTGCCACCGACCTCGAAGTCGGTGTTTGGCAGACATTCGTGGTCATGGCCTTGGTCTACTTCGTGTTCATGATGGCTGGCGCTTTGGGCTACCGCATCCCTGCCACCGGTTGGAAGCCTGCAGGTTGGACGCCACCTGTGCAGCAGCAAGCCAACACCATGATCACCCAAGGCCATGTGCATGTCAGCAAAGTTTGGGGCATCCCCCAGTTTTGGATGGTGTGGGTGGTTTTGTGCATGAACGTCTCCGCCGGTATTGGCGTGATCGGCATGGCCAGTCCCATGCTGCAAGAGGTGTTTGGTGGTGCCTTGATGGGCATAGAGGCCAAGTTTGTCGACCTTGACAAGACGCAACTCACCACCATTGCAGGTATTGCCGCTGGCTTTACGGCCTTGCTTAGCTTGTTCAACATTGGTGGTCGTTTTGTGTGGGCGAGTTTGTCAGACAAACTCGGTCGCAAGATGACCTACATCATCTTCTTTGTGTTGGGCGCCGCTTTGTACGCTTCAGTGCCCGCCAGCGCCATGGCAGGCAACAAAATGCTCTTTGTAGCGGCGTTTTGCATCATCTTGAGCATGTATGGCGGCGGCTTTGCCACCGTCCCTGCGTATTTGGCCGACTTGTTTGGTACCCAAATGGTGGGGGCCATCCACGGTCGCTTGCTCACCGCTTGGGCCACTGCGGGCATTTTGGGCCCTGTGGTGGTCAATTACATGCGTGACTACCAACTCGGTTTGGGCATACCCCGTGAGCAGGTCTACAACCAAACCATGTTTATTTTGGTAGGTATGTTGGTGGTGGGTTTGATCGCTAACCTGATGATCAAGCCAGTCGCCGCCAAGCACTTCATGACAGCCGAAGAACTGGCCCATGAAAAGAAACTCGCCCACGAAAAAGCCAGCGCCTCCGAAGTGGGTGCTGCCCACGGCGGAGTCACCAAATCCAATCCTATGTGGGTCGTCTTCGCCTGGACGGCCGTAAGCATCCCCTTGGTCTGGGGCATCTACCGCACGCTTTTGAGTGTGGGCAAATTTTTTAACTGATTGAGCCATGAATTCAACCCAAGCTTTGCCTGAACAGGCGCTTATCGACCAACTGGTGCAACAACACGCCTCTGAACCGGGGTCGTTGTTGCCCTTGTTGCACGACATTCAGGACAAGCTCGGGTTTATTCCCGCCAGCAGTGTGCCTTCCATTGCGCAGGGCTTGAACCTGTCACGTGCCGAGGTGCATGGCGTCATCACCTACTACCACCACTTTCGCAGCACGGCCCCTGGCAAACACGTTATCCAAGTCTGTCGTGCCGAGGCTTGCCAGTCATGTGGCAGCGAAGAACTGTGGGCCTTGGCAGAAAAACTGCTCGGTTGCAAAGGCCATGAACCCAGTGCCAACGGCATGTACTCGCTAGAGTCTGTGTACTGCTTAGGACTGTGTGCGTCTTCTCCTGCGGTACAAATTGATGACCGCTTGCATGCCCGTGTGAATCAAGCCAAGCTGACACGCTTGGTTCAAACCTTGGAGGCTGCAGCATGAGCGTCACCCTGTTTGTTCCCTGCGACTCGGCAGCACTGGCCGCCGGTGCGGATGAAGTCGTCGATGCCCTGCACAAAGAAGCCACGGCCAGAGGTGTTGCCATCGATGTGCAGCGCAACAGCTCTCGCGGCATGTTTTGGTTAGAACCTTTGGTCGAGGTTGTCACGCCGCAAGGCCGCATGGCTTATGGCCCTGTGGCGTTTGAAGACGTGCCCTCCTTGTTCGATGCAGATTTTTTAACCGGCGGCAAACATGCTTTGGGTTTGGGCTTAACAGATGCCATTCCTTATTTAGCCAAACAACAACGCCTCACTTTCGCTCGCATGGGGCTGACACGCCCCTTGTCGCTGGACGACTACGCCGCCCACGGCGGTTGGGCAGGCCTGAAAAACGCTGTGGCCATGGATGGTGCAGCCGTGGTGCAAGAGCTGTTGGACTCGGGCTTGCGTGGTCGCGGTGGCGCGGCGTTTCCTGCAGGCATCAAATGGCGCACCGTGCGAGGCACCACAGCTGCGCAAAAGTACGTGGTCTGCAACGCCGACGAAGGTGACTCAGGTACGTTTTCCGATCGCATGACCATGGAGGGCGACCCCTATATGCTGATCGAGGGCATGGCCATCGCCGGTTTAGCGGTCGGTGCCACCCAAGGCTATATCTACATCCGCTCTGAATACCCACACGCCATTGCCACCATGAACACGGCCATCGCCATGGCCGAGTCCGCTGGCTACTTGGGTGCCAACGTGATGGGCAGCGGCCAAGCGTTTGTCTTGAAGGTGCGCAAAGCTGCTGGCTCTTATGTGTGTGGCGAAGAAACCGCCATGCTCGAGAGCATCGAGGGCAAGCGTGGCGTGGTTCGTGCCAAACCGCCCTTGCCAGCGTTGGAAGGCTTGTTTGGTCAACCGACCGTCATCAACAACGTCATCACCTTGGCGAGCGTGCCCATCATCATGGCCAAGAGCGCGGCTTTTTACAAAAACTTTGGCATGGGCCGCTCCACCGGCACCCTGCCCTTCCAAATTGCTGGCAATATTTTGCAAGGCGGTTTGGTTGAACGTGCGTTTGGTTTGAGCTTGCGTGAACTCTTGTTTGATTTTGGTGGCGGCAGCCGAAGTGGTCGTCCCATCAAAGCGGTGCAAGTCGGCGGTCCCTTGGGCGCTTATGTCCCCGAATCGCAATGGGATGTGCCTTTGGACTATGAAGCCTATGCCGCCATGGGTGCGGTGGTGGGGCACGGTGGCATTGTGGTGCATGACGACAGCGCCAACATGGCCAAACTGGCTCGCTACGCCATGGAGTTTTGCGCCATTGAGAGCTGCGGCAAATGCACCCCTTGCCGTATTGGTTCCACACGCGGCGTGGAAACCATAGACCGCATTGGCAGCGCCAGCAACAAAGAACAACAAGTGCATTTGCTGCGCGACTTGTGCAACACCATGTTGCACGGCAGCCTGTGCGCCATGGGCGGCATGACACCCTACCCCGTGTTGTCCGCTCTCAACCATTACCCCGAAGACTTTGGCCTTGCACCCGCGGTTGCAACGGCTCACTGAAAGGAAACACCATGTTGATGTACCTGAAACAAGAGCGAGACCACGGCACCCCTGCCCGTACCTCTTCTGAAACTGTCCAACTGAACATTGATGGCTACGACGTCAGCGTGCCCAAAGGCACCTCGCTCATGCGTGCCGCTGTCGAAGCGGGCATTCAAGTGCCCAAGCTTTGCGCGACCGACAGCTTGGAGCCCTTTGGTTCTTGCCGTTTGTGTTTGGTGGAAATCGATGGCCGCAAAGGTTTCCCTGCCTCTTGCACCACACCCGCCGAGGCTGGCATGGTGGTGCATACCCAAACACCCAAGCTGCAAGACTTGCGCAAAGGCGTGATGGAGTTGTACATCTCTGACCATCCGCTGGACTGCCTGACCTGCAGCGCCAACGGCAACTGTGAGTTGCAAGACATGGCCGGTGTCACAGGCCTGCGCAATGTGCGCTACGGCGTTGGCGAGGCCGCCGGTGCCCACCACTGCGACGCCAAGAAAGACGAGTCCAACCCCTATTTCACCTATGACGCCAGCAAATGCATTGTGTGCAACCGCTGTGTACGTGCTTGCGAAGAAACACAAGGCACCTTCGCCCTCACCATCTCTGGTCGTGGTTTTGAGAGCCGCGTCTCGCCAGGTCAAGACCAGCCTTTCATGGACAGCGAATGCGTGTCCTGCGGCGCTTGCGTCGAGGCTTGCCCCACCGCCACCTTGCAAGAAAAATCCATCATCGAGCTCGGCCAACCCGAGCACAGCCTGATCACCACCTGCGCTTACTGCGGTGTGGGTTGCGGCTTCAAAGCCGAAATGAAGGGCAACACCGTGGTTCGCATGGTGCCTTGGAAAGATGGCAAGGCCAACGAAGGTCACTCTTGCGTGAAAGGTCGTTTTGCGTGGGGCTACGCCACCCACCAAGACCGCATCACCAAGCCGATGATCCGCGCCAAGATAACCGACCCTTGGCAAGAGGTCAGCTGGGACGAGGCCATCAACCACGCAGCCTCGGAGTTCAAGCGTATCCAAGCCAAACACGGCAAAGACTCTGTGGGTGGCATCACCTCTTCACGTTGCACCAACGAAGAAACCTACCTGGTTCAAAAGTTGGTACGTGCCGCCTTTGGCACCAATAACGTAGACACCTGCGCCCGTGTGTGTCACTCACCCACAGGTTATGGTTTGGGACTGACCTTTGGCACCTCTGCAGGAACACAAACCTTTAAATCGGTTGAACACGCCGATGTGTTGTTGGTGATTGGCGCTAACCCCACCGATGCGCATCCCGTGTTTGCGTCACGCATGAAACGTCGACTGCGCAGTGGTGCCAAGCTCATCGTGGCCGACCCACGCAAAATTGATTTGGTGAGCAGCCCCCATGTGAAAGCGCAGCACCATTTGGCCCTGAAGCCTGGCACCAATGTGGCCCTCATCAACTCACTGGCCCATGTGGTGGTGACCGAGGGTTTGGTGGCCACAGACTATGTGTCCTCGCGCTGCGAGGACAAAAGCTTCAACGAATGGTGCGAGTTTGTCTCTAAACCTGAAAACTCTCCCGAGGCATTTGAAAGTGTGACTGGCGTTCCCGCCTCGGAAGTTCGTGCGGCGGCGCGTATGTACGCAGCTGGTCCCAACTCAGCGATTTACTATGGCTTGGGTGTGACAGAACACTCACAAGGCTCGACCATGGTCATGGGCATTGCCAACCTCGCCATGGCCTGTGGCATGGTCGGTCGTGAAGGCGTGGGTGTGAACCCCTTGCGTGGTCAAAACAATGTGCAAGGTGCATGTGACATGGGCAGCTTCCCGCATGAGTTGCCAGGCTATCGCCACATCTCTGACTCCACCACCCGCAGCTTGTTTGAGGGCGCTTGGGGCGTCAGCATCAGTCCAGAGCCTGGTCTGCGCATTCCCAATATGTTTGACGCTGCCATGGACGGGACCTTCTTGGGTCTGTACTGCCAAGGCGAAGACATTGTGCAGTCCGATCCCGATACGCAGCACGTGGCTGCGGCTTTGTCCGCCATGGAGTGCATCGTGGTGCAAGACATCTTTTTGAACGAAACCGCCAAATACGCCCATGTGTTCTTGCCCGGTTCTTCGTTCTTGGAAAAAGACGGCACCTTCACCAACGCCGAGCGACGTATCTCTCGGGTGCGCCAAGCCATGCCACCGATGGCGGGATTGGCTGACTGGGAAGTCACTGTCAAATTTGCCAAGGCTTTGGGCTACGAAATGCATTACAGCCACCCTGAAGAGGTGATGAAAGAAATTGCCGCACTCACACCCAGTTTTGCGGGTGTCAGCTACGCCAAGATTGACGAGCACACCAGTTTGCAGTGGCCTTGCAATGCCAACACCCCCGAGGCAGGCATGGACATCATGCACACAGCAGGCTTTATGCGCGGCAAAGGCAAGTTCTTCCCCACACAGTACGTGGCCAGCCAAGAGAAAGTCACCCGCAAGTTCCCGCTCTTGCTCACCACGGGTCGTATCTTGTCGCAGTACAACGTGGGCGCACAAACCCGCCGCACCGACAACAACCAATGGCACAGCGAAGACCGCTTGGAAATCCATCCTCATGACGCCGAGGAGCGCGGTATCCGCCAAGACGACTGGGTGGGCATCGAAAGCCGTTCGGGTCGCACCGTGCTGCGTGCTGAGATCAGCGAGCGTATGCAAGCCGGCGTGGTCTACACCACCTTCCACTTCCCCGAGTCCGGTGCCAACGTCATCACCACAGACGCCTCCGACTGGGCGACCAACTGCCCCGAGTACAAAGTTACTGCAGTTCAAGTCGTGGCGGTCAGCCAACCCTCGGAGTGGCAGCAGAACTACCAGCGCTTTAACAAAGACCAACTCGGTTTCTTGGCCCAAGCGCAACACAAAAGCGAAGCCCTTGAGGTGATGGGCAAGTGAGCCAAAGCCACAGCAGCTATTTAGCCTTGGCTGAAGAGGTGCCTGTGGCGCTGGTCTTCAACGGCATCTCGCACGCTGTGATGATGGCCAGTCCTGTGCATTTGGAAGATTTCGCTTTGGGTTTTGCCTTGACGGAAGGTTTGATTGACCAAGCATCCCAGTTATATGGCGTGGAGGTCATTCACCAAGCCAACGGCATTGAATTGCAACTCGATGTCGCAGCCCAAACCGAAGCTAGGCTGAAAGAACGCAGACGCAGCATGGCGGGTCGTACCGGCTGTGGCTTATGTGGGGCTGACAGCTTGGCGCAAGTCAAATTGGCATTACCCCAAGCACCTGAGGTGCATATCGACGTTGACGCCATGCACCGTGCCCATGCGCACATGCGAGCCTTGCAACCCTTGAAACAGCAAACAGGTGCCACCCATGCGGCTGCTTGGTCCAATGCAAAGGGTGAAATTACCTTGCTGCGCGAAGATGTGGGTAGACACAATGCTTTGGATAAGTTGATCGGTGCCTTAAGCAAAGCCTCCACGGATATGCAACAAGGCTTTATCTGCATCACCAGTCGCGCAAGTTTCGAGATGGTGCAAAAAACCGTGATGGCAGGTGCAGGTGCTTTGACCGCGGTGTCAGCCCCGACCCGATTGGCCGTTGAACTGGCCGAGCAACACAACTTAGCGCTGGCTGGTTTGGTACGCGGTCAAACCTTCACGGCTTACAGCCACCTCACCCGCTTCACGATTTCACAACCTATTTCGGCATAAGCACAGCATGAACGTAGACAACCTAGTACAGATGGCCAATCAAATTGGCGAGTTTTTCTCGGCTTACCCTGATCGGCAAGAAGCCTTGGATGGCATTGCCAACCATATCCGTAGATTTTGGGAGCCGCGTATGCGGACAAGTTTGCTGGATGCACTGGCCGCAGGAGAATTGAAAGAATTGTCGCCACTGGTCAACGAAGCATTGCTTGCGAATCTGGCTAAATTAAAGCCTATGGCCTCATAGTAATCTGAATTATTTTTTACTTTGCAAAAGCGCCAAAGCGACTTTTGAATTCTTGTTAATTCACTCTATTTGCAAACACATTCTTTAGGTAACGAATGACGATTTAACGTCACAGACACAGGTTTGTCTTTTGCTTTTGTGCTTCTCTCAACAAGGAGCACCGCAATGCATTCATTCATCCTGCGTCAGTCAAACCCCAAACCCCAAACCCTACTCAAGCTTGGCATTGTTTTCATAGCGATGACGCTCATCAAAGCGTACGGCCAAGAGAGCACACTGGGAATTCACACCGTCAGTTACCACAACGGCGGTAACTACAACGACATCACGCCGGGGCTTTATTTCAAAAGAAATGAATTCGTCGTAGGTGCGTATCACAACAGTATTCGCAAGACCTCTTTCTATGGTGGCTACACATGGACTTGGCCGCTTCCTCCCAACCCCATCGTCAACGCAGTCTCATTCACAGGTGGATTGGTGACTGGCTATCGAAACAGGGGCTATAAGGGTGATATTGCGCTACTGGCTGCCACCAGTCTTCGACACGATTTAGACAATCGGCAAGCCTTGCGTTTGTCTATTTTGCCTTTGCATAAAAGCAGTTCAGCCACCTATGTTCTTCACTTGAGTTATGAAGTCAAGCTCAAAAATTGACTTATTGGCCAAAACCATATTTTCTAAGTGTTGCCTGCGCCAATGGCGATTGAAGAAATTGAATGAACTTGACAGATGAATTCTTGTTTGTGCTGCCCATCACTGGGGCAATGGGGTATTGAATGGGCGTGAGCGTCGTGACATGCATGGCCACTTTGACTTTGTCTTGCATCAACTGCGCATCGCTGGCATACACAAATCCTGCATCGACCTCATCGCGGGAAACGTAATCTAAGGCTTGACGTACATTGGTGGTGTTAATGACCTTGTCTTTCACTTCACTCCATAAGCCTGCTTTTTCCAAGCTACCTTGGGCATAGTGACCCGCAGGCACACTGGCAGGTGTTCCCATGGCAATGCGCTTGATTTCTGGTTTCTTTAAATCAGCCAGTTGTTGCAAAGCTGTTTTGGATTGAATGGGAACGATCACGACCAACTTGTTGGTGGTGAAAACTTTGACATCAGCAGCCGCAACCACGCCTTTGGCCACAGCTTTGTCCATGGTGAAAGTATCGGCACTGGCAAACACATCCACGGGTGCACCATTGGCAATTTGCTGCATCAAGGCACCCGACGCACCAAAGTTAAATTTCACTTTGATGCCAGGGTTTTGGCCTTCAAATTGAACACCAATGTCTTGAAATGCCTGCGTCAAACTGGCGGCGGCTGACACCGTCAGGTCTGCAGACCAAGCCACCGAGTGCCAAACAACCAGGCTGATGAGCAAAAGTTTTTTCATATTTTGTAATATTGGTATAGCGACAGTATAGAAAACCGCGATGAAATAGGAACCAAAAAGCGCTACATTAAATCCTGTTTTCGAAAGTCATTTATGCGTATTGTCAAAATGTATCTGTGCCGAACTTTCTTGGTGACTATTTTAACTTTGTGTGGTGTTGCCAGCTTCGCCCAAGAATCTGAAAAACTCCACCAACGTGCCAACGCCGCCATGTGTGCCAACTGCCATGGTAGCGAAGGTCGCACGGTTGAGCAATCTGCTGTTCCGTCTTTGGCCGGTTTGCCCCGCGAGTACTTCATTCAGCAAATGCAGGCTTACAAGGATGGCAGTCGCAAAGCCACTGTCATGCACCAACTCAGCAAAGGCTTTAGCGATGCGCAAATTGCCAGCATGGCTGACTATTTTTCCGCCCTGCCTCGCTGAAAGCACAGAATGCAAAGAAGACATTTACTTCAACTGGGCTTGGCATTAGGTTCATCTCCCGTACTTTTGGGCCATTCGGTGTTTGCTCAAAACACAGCGAACAAAGCGCGGGTAATTGTCATTGGTGGTGGTTATGGTGGTGCAACAGCTGCCAAATACATTCGAATGCTGTCAGGCTACAACATCCCTGTCACCCTCATAGAGCCTAATGCCAGTTTTTTGTCTTGCCCCATGTCCAACTTGGTGATTGGTGGCAGCAAAACACTTGACGACCTCAGCACACCCTACGCTAGCTTGGTGAAGAAACATGGGGTAACGGTCGTGCAAGACCACGTAACCCGCATTGACACGGATAAGAAGACCATCACCCTTGCCAATGGCCCCACCTTGCCCTACGACAAATTGGTGTTGTCCCCTGGTGTTGAGATGATGTTCGACACGGTCGATGGACTTCAAGCGGCGCACGACAGCGGCCGCATATTGCAAGCTTGGAAAGCTGGCGAAGAAACCACAGCTTTGCGTAAACAATTACAAGACATGCCCGATGGTGGCGTTTACGCCTTGACCGTACCCGAATCGCCCTACCGCTGCCCCCCTGGCCCCTATGAACGCGCCAGCCAAGTGGCCCACTACTTCAAGCAAGCCAAGCCCAAGTCCAAAGTGCTTATCTTGGACGCCAACCCAGATGTCACCTCTAAAGGCGCTTTGTTTAAAAAGTTCTGGTCTGAAAACTACAAAGACATCATCGAGTTCCGACCAAACCACAAAGTCACCGGTGTCAATGGGCAAGCAGGACTTATCAAGTTTGACGTCCAAGAAAACGTGCATGCAAACGTGTTGAACGTCTTGCCTGATATGCGTGCCGGCAGCATTGCTGTGCAAAATGGCTTGGCCACTGCAAACAAACGTTGGTGCGGTGTGAACTATTTGACGTTTGAATCGACGGTTGCCAAAGACATCCATATCTTGGGTGACGCCATGCTAGCCGCGCCTGCGATGCCCAAATCAGGACACATGGCAAACTCGCACGCCAAAGTAGCTGCTGCTGCCATCGTGGCGCAACTCAGTGGGCTGGAGATCAACCCAGCACCCTTTTTGACCAACACCTGCTACAGCTATGTGAGTGACAACATGGTGGTTCATGTGGCTTCGGTGCATCAGTTCAATGTGGCCGAAAAAACCTACAAGACCGTGCCTGGGTCGGGAGGTATTTCTGCTGAAGCCAATACTTTGGAAGCCACCTACGCATGGAACTGGGCCCAAAATATTTGGGCTGACAGCTTGCTTTAAAGCATGCCAGCGGCTTGGTAAGCCACTCGTCCATCAACCAAGGTTGTTATGACTTGTGCCGTCATTTCGCTGCCACTTAAATCAAACGCAAACGGTGTGTGCTTGCATTGACTTCGAAGATTTTCAGGCAGTACTTGCCAACTCGCTTTAGG
>JBILIR010000319.1:0-2719 GCA_044368955.1 Limnohabitans sp. | reverse complement strand
GTAATTTTTGGGTACTTCAAACAATGCGCCAAACCCGCCAATGCCCGCCAACACGCCGTCGCGCATGGTTTTTTTGGCTAAAGGCTTGATACGTTCAACCAATGCGTCACCTGCGTCGATGTCAACGCCAGCGTCTTTGTAGGAAAGGGGAGTGTTCATGGGTAGTAGGGCGCAAAGGCGCTAAAGGGTGGGGTCGATAGAATGGCGCATTCTAAATGCCGGGTCTCCCACCAGCTGATGTCTTCCTCCCCCGATTACCGACTCTATGCCGCTTGGTCAGCCATCGCAGTGGTGCTCGCCTGTGTGTTGTGGTGGTTGCTGCCCGTGTTGACGCCGTTTTTGATCGCTGCGGTCATGGCCTATGTGCTGTCGCCGGTGGTGCAACGTTTGCAAACATGGCTGGGCAAAGGCTTTCCCAAAAGTCTGTTGGTGTTGGTGTGTGAAGTCGCTTTCATCGCTATTTTGCTTGCAGTCGTGGCCTTGGTGGTGCCTGTGTTGTTCAAGGAAGCGGCTCGCATTCAAGCCCAACTGCCGCAGCTTTTGGATGAGCTCAAGGTGCATGTAGAGCCCGTGTTGATGAGCTATGGATTTCCCATCGAACTCGATGCCTCTGCCCTCAAGGCATGGTTGGCGAAAAACGCTGATGGTTTGTCTGACAGCGCCGTGTCATCGGTGTTGGCGTCCTTGCGCATAGGCGGCAGCGTGGCTTTGGCGGTGGTGGGCAATTTGGTGCTCATTCCTGTGGTCTTGTTCTATTTGTTGATGGATGGCCATGTAGCGTTGTCTCACCTACGTAAATGGGTGCCAGTCCAAGCCAAGGCCTCTGTTGACAGTTTCGTCAACGAGGCTGACAGCGTATTGGGTGAGTATTTGCGGGGCCAGTTGTTGGTCATGCTGATCTTGGCGGTGTACTACGTCATTGGCCTGTCCTTGTTTGGGTTGTCGGTGGCGTGGCCCATCGGTATCTTCACTGGTTTGGCCATGTTTGTGCCCTATGTAGGCTTTGGCGTGGGCTTGTTGCTGGCCGCCTTGTCGGGCTTTTTGGAAATGGCGCCCATGCAAGCCACCCTCATGTTGGTGGTGGTGTTTGGTCTGGGGCAGTTGCTTGAAAGCTTTGTGCTGACGCCTCGCTTGGTGGGTGAGCGCATTGGCTTGCATCCCCTAGCGGTGATTTTTGCTTTGTTGGCTTTCGGACAGATGCTGGGTTTTGTGGGCGTGCTCATGGCCTTGCCCGCCAGCGCGGTGCTGTTGGTCGCTATGCGGCGTTTGCGCGAACGTTACATGGCCAGCCGCTTATATGGGGGATAGCCCAAACATGCGGCAAATTGCTTTGGACATCGGCGTCGATGTCAGCCCGACCTTGGACAACTTCGAGGTGGGCGACAACGCAGCGGCCTTGGAGCATGTGCAGCTGTGGATGGCAGGCAGTACCCGCTCCCCTGTTCCCACCTATGTGTGGGGCGAACAAGGTTGTGGCAAAAGCCATGTATTGAAAGCCGTGGCCCAAGCCATCACCTCGCAAGGCCACCGTGTGGGTTGGATGGATCCCAGCAGCACCGAACCCGCCGCATTTGATGCTGAATGGGATGTGGTGTTGATGGACGATGTGCAGGCCTACAGCGCAGTGCAACAACACGCCGCCTTCAACTGGTTTGTACATGCCGCCACCCCTGGTTCTGCCCGTCAGCCATGGGTGCTGGCAGCGGGTTTGTTGCCGCCGCAAGACTTGCCTTTGCGTGAAGACCTGCGTACCCGTTTGGGCTGGGGCCATGTGTTTCATTTGCAAGTCTTGGGCGACGACGACCGCCGCGCGGTGCTGGTGCGTCATGCGCAAGCGCTGGGCATGACCTTGAACACCGACTTGCTGGACTATTTGCTCAGCCGCTTCAGCCGTGACTTAGGTCATCTCATTGATTTGCTGCACCGCTTGGACGCATTCGCTCTGCAAACCCAACGCGCCCTCACCATTCCATTGCTTCGAGCCATGCTCGACGAGACCTGACGCATGAAACTCGCCCTGTTTGATTTAGACCAAACCTTGCTGCCACTGGATTCCGACCAATCGTGGGGCGAGTTCACGCTGAAGCTGGGCTGGGTCGATGCCCATAGCTTCAAGCAACGCAACGATGGGTTTTATGCCGATTACAACGCGGGCTGTTTGGATATCCATGCCTATGTGCGTTTTGCCACCGAAGCGATTCGCCAGCAAGGTGTGGCGGCAGCCAGCGTGGCCCACCAAGCCTTTATGCGTGAAGTCATTCAACCGGCCATCCGACCACAGGCCTTGGCGCTGGTGGAACAGCACCGCGCTCAGGGCGATACCTTGGTGATGGTGACCGCCACCAACGAGTTTGTGACCGGCCCCATCGCCCAAGCCTTTGGCATGGATGTGTTGTTGGCCGCGCAACTGGTGCGAGACGCCAACGGCAATTTCACCGGCGAGATTGACGGCGTGCCCACGCTGCGCGAAGGCAAAGTCACCCGTGTGAACCAATGGTTGGCAGCGCAGGGATTGAGCTTGCCCGAGGTTCACGCCACCTTTTACAGCGACTCCATGAACGACTTGCCCTTGCTTGAAAACGTCGATGTTCCCGTGGTCACCAATGGCGGTCCAGCCCTCAAGCAAATCGCCCAAGAACGCGGGTGGCGTATCCTCGACCTTTTCGAGACTTCATGATCAGCAAAATCATTAACCGTTTGATGGGCCGCAGCAGCGCCA
>JBILIR010000318.1:0-2741 GCA_044368955.1 Limnohabitans sp. | reverse complement strand
TCTAAACCGTCGAGCATCATGTGGTCATAAATTTTGTCGTGGCCCATGCGGTAACCGCCACGGCCTTTCAAAATGAGGTAGGGCGCATTGGTCATGCTTTCCATGCCACCAGCAATCATCACCTCTTGACTGCCCACACTCAAAATATCGTGCGCGAACATGGCGGCTCGCATTCCCGAGCCGCACATCTTGGACAGCGTCACCGCACCCGCGCTTTTGGGTAAACCACCTTTGAACACCGCTTGGCGTGCAGGTGCTTGACCTTGCCCGGCCATCAAACAGTTGCCCAACAACACCTCGGTGACGGCCTCGGGTGAAATACCTGCACGCTGCACAGCGGCGGCAATGGCCGCACCACCCAAATCGTGGGCTGAGAGGGCTGAAAAATCGCCTTGGAAACTGCCCATGGGGGTACGGGCGGCGCTGACGATAACGACGGGGTCTGACATGAAAAGCTCCTGAAAAAAAACTAAAGGGAAGCGCCTAAAGCAGCGCGTTGGATTTGAAAACGCTTATCGGCCTCGTAAGGAAATACATCGTGGACGTGGCCATCGCTGATTTTTTCCTTATGGCCTTGCCAAAAACTGGCGTCGAGTAAATCGGCATGGTGCTTCATGAACACTTCACGAACGCTTGGGTTGCCCAGCAAAAACGGGCCAAAGGTTTCGGGAAACACATCATGCGGGCCCACGTGGTACCACACCTCGCCCGACATTTCGTCTTCTTCATTGCGCGGTGCAGGAACACGGCGGAAATTACAATCGGTGATGTACTCGATTTCATCGTAATCGTAGAACACCACTTTGCCGTGGCGGGTGACGCCAAAGTTTTTCCACAACATATCGCCCGGGAAAATATTAGCCGCCACCAAATCTTTGATGGCGTTGCCGTACTCCACCACGGCACGCTCCATCTGACCTTTGGCTCGCACATCGTCCAAACCTGCGTCAAATGCCTCTTGCAAATAGATGTTCAGGGGAATCATGCGCCGCTCGATGTAAGCGTGTTTAATCACCACTTCTTCAAGACCTGTGTCAGCACGGCGGTTGATTTCAATTTGACTGGGTGCAAATTTTTTAATCTCAGCAATCAACTCGTCTTCAAAGCGCTCACGTGGAAACGCCACATTGCTGTACTCCAAGGTGTCGGCCATGCGACCCACACGGTCGTGCTGCTTCACCAACAAATATTTGCCCTGAATTTGTTCGCGGGTGGTGTCTTTTTGCGGTGGGTAAAAGTCTTTGATGACCTTGAACACAAAGGGAAACGAAGGCTGATCGAACACCAACATGACCATGCCCTTGATGCCAGGTGCAATGCGAAATTTGTCGGTGCTGTGGCGTTGGTGGTAGAGCAAATCACGGTAGAACAAAGTCTTGCCCTGTTTGGCCAAGCCGAGTGCGTTGTAAATTTCAGCACGTGGTTTGCGCGGCATCATGCTGCGCAAAAACTGCACATAAGCCGAGGGCACATCCATGTCGACCATGAAGTAAGCCCGTGCAAAGCTGAACAAAATCAGTAAATCGTCTTCGCCAAACAAAGCGGCATCAATCACCAACTGGCCTTTGCCGTTATACAAAATCGGCAAGGCAAACGGAATTTCTTGAAAACCATTGATGACCTTGCCCACCACATACGCACCCTTGTTGCGGTAAAACAAACTCGACAACACCTGCACCTGAAAGTTGGCTCGCAGCTTGGCTTGACCCAAGCGCTGCTTCACATTGCGCAAAATATCGTCAGCGTCCCGCTCCAGGTTTTCAAACGGGCATTGCAAGTCAAAGTGACGCACCATGCGCACAATCACTTCATGCAAATTGTTTTCGCTTGGGTACCACGCTTTGTAGGTGGGCTTGGCGTCGGGTTCGGAGTTTTCGATGTACTCGGTGCTGACAGCAGGACGCACAAAAATAAAATCGTTTTGAAAATAACTGCGGTCCAGAATTTTGGTGGTCACCGAGTTGAAAAAGGTTTCTGCCAACTCAGGCTGGAAGTGGTCCACCAGCAAGCCTATGTAATGCAACTTGACTTGCTGCCACACCTCGCTGGCTTGCTCACCTGCTTTGAATTCGGTTTCTAAGCGACTCGAACACTCTTTCACCCGCAAGTCATAAAACTCAATGCGTTCTCGTTGTGCACGTTGCTGTCCGTGCCAGTCTTGGGTTTCATAGCGGTGTTTGGCCTGCGCAGACTCGCTGCGAAACAAGCTGTAGTGGCGGTTAAAGCCGTCCATCATGGCTTGCGCAATGTCATAGGCCAAGGCGGAGTCAAGTCGCTGAGCGTTCATGGGTATGTCTTATTCGGCGATTTGTCTTGGGTAGCGCTTGAAGGCGTTGCGAAACACATCGACCACTTCTGCGGAGTGGCTCATGCTGACATGCAAGTCTTTGAGCAAGCCATCGCTCAAACCGTAAATCAAACCATGCACCTGAATTTTTTGACCTCTGGCCCATGCGTCTTGCATCACATTTGACAAGGCCACATTACCGACTTGCTCTAAGACATTCATTTCACACAGCACATCTTCCAGCTCTGCTTGTGGCAGATGGTTCAGGCGCTGGCGATGGCGCAAACGCACGTCTTGCACATGGCGCAACCAGTTATCGACCAAGCCGATGCGGGTACCTCGGGCGGCGGCGATCACACCACCACAACCGTAATGACCCACCACCATGATGTGCTCGACCCGCAAATGCTCCACCGCAAATTGAATCACCGATAAAGCATTCAAGTCGGAGGGC
>JBILIR010000096.1:0-5881 GCA_044368955.1 Limnohabitans sp. | reverse complement strand
TCTTTGATCCCCTCTTTTTTGGCGGCCTTAGAGCATGGCAGCTTAATGGGGGCAGCGCGGGCGACAAAACTCAGCCAACCAACCTTGGGGCGACACATCGCCGAGTTGGAACAACAGTTGAATGTGCTGCTTTTTGAGCGCACAGGTCGCGGTTTACAAGCCACGCCCAACGCCTTGGCCTTGGCCGAAGCCGCACAAACCATGCAAAGCGGCGCAGCCAGTTTTTCTCGCTTGGCCAGTGGCAGCACCTCTAGTTTGCAAGGCTTGGTTCGCATCACCGCCAGCCAACCGGTGGCGTGCTTTTTATTGCCACCCATCTTGGCAAACATGCGACAGGCCTTGCCCGAGGTGACGGTGGCGCTGGTGGTCAGTAACGATGTCAGCAACTTGCTGCGGCGTGAAGCTGATATTGCGCTGCGCATGGTGCGCCCCGAGCAAAGCAGCCTCATTGCCAAGCGCATTGGCAACATCACGATTCAGGCCTGCGCACAAAACGACTATCTTCATCGCACAGGCATTCCGCAGCAAGCAGACGATTTACGTGACCACTAATTGATCGCCGGTGACCGCACCAACGATATTGACATGGGCTTTGAAGCCCTGGGTTTTGATGTCAAACATCTGCGCTTTGCTTTGCGCAGTGACGACTTGATCGCCCAATGGGCGGCGGTCAAGGCCGGTTTGGGTGTGGGTTTTATGGCCGACTATTTACTCAGAGCAGAGTCATCGGTTCAAGCCTTATTGCCCGCTTTGGAGCTACCCCAATTTCCCGTTTGGCTGACTTCCCACCAAGAGCTGCAAACCAGCGCCCGCATCCGAGCCGTCTACGATTTTTGGGCTTCAGAGGTGGCCCAATCTCTGTCATGCCGGTCAGGGCTTTCTGGCTGAGGAATTTCAAACCACGCGGTTTTGCGGCGTATTGGCGACAAAGGCTTCGATGTTGTCGATCAACTGGTCTGCCAAAAACTGCATCGCTTGCTGGGAGGCCCATGCCACGTGCGGCGTCAAAATAAAGTTAGGTGAGCGAATTTCCAATAACGGGTTGCCGTTTTTGGGTGGCTCTTGACTTAAGACATCAAAGCCCGCACCCGCAATCACGCCAGTTTGTAAAGCTGTTTTCAAGGCCTCCTCGTCCACCAAACCACCACGCGAGGTGTTGATCAGCAGAGCACTGCGTTTCATTTGTTGCAACTGCGCCATGCCAATGAAGTGGCGCGAGGCAGGCGTCAAGGGACAGTGCAAGGAAATGATGTCCGATTCGGCAAACACTTGCTCAGGTGGCACAAAGTCGACCCCATCAGCTTTAGGTGGCGCATGATCGGCAAACAAGACCTTCATGCCCAAGGCGCGGGCGATCTGCGCTGTGGCCTGTCCCAACACACCTTCGCCAAAAATGCCTAAGGTGCTGCCGTGCAAGTCGCGTATGGGGTAATCGAAAAAGCAAAATTGCTCCTCTTTCTGCCAACGACCGTTCAGAACATCTTCACGGTAAGCCATGAGGTTGCGACGCAAAGCAAAAATCAATGCGAAGGCGTGCTCAGGCACGGTATGTACTGCGTAGTTGCGGATATTGACCAAGGCCACGCCGCGTTCGCGGCACGCATCGACATCGATCACGTCATAGCCGGTGGCGGCCATGGCAATCAGCTTGAGCTTGGGCAGTTGAGCAAGAGTGTCGCGGCGGATCGGCACCTTATTGGTGATGGCCACGGTAGCGTCTTGCAAACGCTGCACTACTTGGTCAGGGTGGGTCTGCACATGCTCAGTCCAAGCATGTGCAAACGAAGGTGCGCGCAGCTCAGCCCTTAACGACTGCCTGTCCAGAAAGACTATGTTTTGCATGCTCATCCTTGTTGAAGACTGGCGCACCCAAACCTGAGGGTGCGGCGTGCTGGCGCCAATAGTTGCCCGCTGCTGCAGAACCACTGCCAGGTTGCAGCGCAACGCCGCAGTCGAGCATGGCCATTTCAGCACCATTGATGGCAGCCATCAAATGCACCTCGTTCATATCGCCGAGGTGTCCGATGCGAAACAGCTTACCAGCGACTTTTGACAAACCGCCTCCTAAAGACAAGTTATAGCGACGGTAGGCGCGGGCAATCACATCGCCACCTGCAACACCTTGAGGCAACATCACGGCGGTGACGGTGTCCGAATGCCACTTGGCTTCAGCAGCACACAATTTAAGCTGCCATCCTTGGGTCACTGCAGCGCGAACCCCTTCTGCCAGGTAATGGTGGCGGGCAAACACATTGTCCAAGCCTTCCTCGTTCATCATTTTCATGGACTCGACCAGTCCATACATCAATGGCAAAGGCGGGGTGTAGGGAAAGTAGCCGGTGACATTGCTTTGCAACATATCTTGCAAATCAAAGTAGGCACGCTTGAGACGCGCAGTTTTGTGCAGCGCCAATGCTTTGTCGCTGACGCACAAAATACCCAAACCTGCAGGCAGCATCAAGCCCTTTTGTGAGCCACTGACCGCCATGTCAACCGCCCAATCGGCAAAGCGGAAATCGATACAACCCAATGATGAGACGCAATCGACAAACAATAGCGCCGGGTGAGATGCATCATCCAAAGCTTCACGCACACCAGCAATGTCAGAGGTCACACCTGTGGCGGTTTCGTTGTGGCAAGCCAAGACAGCTTTGAAGCTGTGCTGTGTGTCGTTTTTCAAAATATCTGCAAACTGTTGCAGAGGAACGCCCGTACCCCATTCACATTCGACGATATGCACATCCAGCCCCAAGCGCTGACACATATCAATCCACAAGTGGCTGAACTGACCAAAGCGTGCAGCAAGTACTTTGTCGCCGGGCGACAAAGTGTTGGTCAATGCCGCTTCCCAGCATCCAGTGCCTGAGGAAGGAAAGATGAAGGGCGTGCCATTTTTGGACCGAAAAATTTCCTTCAAACCCGCCATGATGGTGTGCGTGAGGTGCGGAAAATTAGGCGAACGGTGGTCTTCCATCGACACCATCATGGCGCGTTGAATACGCTCTGGCACGTTGGTAGGACCGGGGACAAATAAGAAATTACGACCAGCCATGGGAAACCCTTTCAATGGTTAAAGATAAAAGTTTTCTCGCCGAAAAAAGTTAACTGCAAGTTCAAGGATGCAAAACGCTATCGCCATAAACAGGAAACGGTTCCACCAACTCAGCCACCTTTTGACGCACTGCCGCGATACGCGCAGCATCCTCTGGCGCCTCCAGCACATCGGCCATCAAATGCGCAGTCCTGCGAACCTCCTCAGGACCAAAACCGCGTGTGGTCATGGCAGGCGTTCCCAAACGAATACCGCTGGTGACCATGGGTTTTTCAGGGTCGTTAGGGATGCCGTTTTTATTGCAGGTGATATGCGCTTGGCCCAAAGCCAGCTCAGCGGCCTTGCCGGTGATTCCCTTGGCGCGTAAATCAACCAACATCACATGACTTTCAGTGCGGCCACTGACAATGCGGAACCCGCGCTCGACCAAAGTTTTGGCCAAGGTATCTGCATTCACCAAGACCTGTTGCTGGTAGGCTTTGAACGCCGGTTGCAAGGCTTCATGAAAAGCGGTGGCTTTGCCTGCAATCACATGCATCAAAGGGCCACCTTGCAAACCTGGGAAAACGGCGCTGTTGATTTTTTTCGCCATCTCTTCGCTGTTGGTCAAAATGATGCCGCCGCGTGGGCCACGCAAGCTCTTGTGTGTGGTGGAGGTCACGACATCGGCATAAGGCATGGGGTTGGGATAGACCCCGCCAGCGATCAAGCCTGAGTAGTGGGCCATGTCGACCAGCAGATAAGCGCCAATGCTCTTGGCGACTTGTGCAAACTTTTCCCAATCAATCTTGAGCGAATAAGCTGATGCACCAGCGATGATGAGTTTGGGCTTGTGGGTGTGAGCCATGCGCTCCATCGCGTCATAGTCGATCTCTTCAGCTGCATTCAGCCCATAGCTCACCACATTGAACCATTTGCCACTCATGTTCAGGTGCATGCCGTGCGTCAAGTGACCGCCTTCTGCCAAGCTCATGCCCATGATGGTGTCGCCGGGTTGCAGCAGCGCCAAAAAAACGGCTTGATTGGCTTGCGAACCAGAGATGGCCTGCACATTGACAAATTGTGCGCCATAGAGTTCTTTGAGGCGGTCAATACAAAGCTGCTCAACCATGTCGACAAATTCGCAACCGCCGTAATAACGCTTACCTGGATATCCTTCGGCGTATTTGTTGGTCAAAACAGAGCCCTGCATCCGCATCACAGCTGGGCTGGTGTAGTTTTCAGAAGCAATCAACTCAATGTGCTGTTCCTGCCGATGCGCTTCTTTCAACACGGCCGACCACAGCTGGGGATCGCTTTGAGAAATATCAGATTGCGCAGCAAACGCCATGCGTGCAGGGGTGACTTTGTTCAACATAAATGAATTCCAAGAGATTGAAAATGTGCAGCAGTGTCAGGCGTAGCGGCCAACCATGTCATCAAGCGGGATGGGCTTGATGCTGTTGGCATGTCCAGCACAACCAAAAGCTTCAAAACGCGCTTTGCAAATACCCTTGGCAGCTTTACGTGCAGCAATCAAAGCTTTGCGTGGGTCAAATTCGCTGCGGTCTTGCGCAAACGCATGGCGCATCGCACCTGTCATGGCCAATCGGATGTCGGTGTCAATGTTGACCTTGCGCACACCAGAGCGAATGCCGCGTTGAATTTCTTCCACAGGAACGCCATAGGTTTCTTTGATGTCGCCACCAAACTCACGAATGATGGCCAACCACTCTTGCGGCACGCTGGAGGAGCCATGCATGACCAAATGGGTATTGGGAATGGATTTGTGGATCGCCACGATTTGGTCCATGGCCAAAATATCGCCCGTGGGCTTGCGGGTGAACTTGTAAGCACCATGGCTGGTGCCAATGGCAATTGCCAAAGCGTCCACGCCAGTGCGCTCGACAAAGTCTTTGGCTTGCACGGGATCGGTCAGCAGCATGTCGTGGGTGAGTTTGCCCACTGCGCCAATGCCGTCTTCTTCGCCGGCTTCGCCAGTTTCTAATGAGCCTAAGCAGCCAAGCTCGCCTTCGACAGACACGCCTACCGCATGGGCCATTTCACACACGCGACGTGTCACGTCAACGTTGTAGTCATAAGAGGCCGGTGTTTTGCCGTCTTGCATGAGCGAGCCGTCCATCATCACACTGGAGAACCCAGAACGAATGGACTGCTGACAAACCGCTGGGGACACACCATGGTCTTGGTGCATGACCACGGGGATGTCGGGGTGCGACTCAATCGCGGCCAACACCAAATGGCGCAAATAAGCTTCACCCGCATATTTACGAGCACCTGCCGAGGCTTGCAAGATCACGGGGCTGTGCGTCTCTTGTGCGGCCTCCATGATGGCCTGCACTTGCTCGAGGTTGTTGACGTTAAAAGCAGGTATGCCATAGCCATGCTCGGCGGCATGGTCTAACACTTGGCGCAGGGATACAAGGGCCATGAATTTCTCCAGTTAAAAAATAGGGGGTGGCCTTCAGGCCTTTTTCTTGCGTTCCATCATGCGCCACACAAAGGGCGTGAAGATGAGTTGCATGGCGAGTTCCATCTTGCCGCCAGGCACCACCACGGTGTTGGCGCGTGACATGAAGGAGTCGTCGATCATGTTGAGCAAGTAGGGAAAGTCAATGCCTTTGGGGTTGGCAAAACGAATCACTACAAAACTTTCATCAGGCGCGGGAATTTCACGCGCAATAAAAGGATTTGAAGTGTCCACACAAGGTACACGTTGGAAGTTCACATGGGTGTGAGCGAACTGCGGACAGATGTAATTCACATAGTCGGGCATACGACGCAGAATCGTGTCGGTCACCGCTTCGGTGGAGTAGCCACGCTTAGACT
>JBILIR010000162.1:0-4513 GCA_044368955.1 Limnohabitans sp. | reverse complement strand
ACGGGCACCACACCAATCAACAAGTCGGGGTGCTGGGCAATATTGACCTCGGGTGTGACCACCGCACCGTGCAAGCCTTCGTAAAACAAGAGGTCGGTGCCGCTGGGCACGTCTTCCCACGGTGTGAAGGTGCCAGGTTCTTGCTTGTAGGGGGCAGCTTCTTCATGGTCATGTAAATACTTGCGGCGCTTGCCAGTGCCGGTTTCGCTGTAGCTGCGAAACAAAGCTTCGAGTTCGGCAAACAAATTGGTGGTTGGTCCAAAGTGGCTGAAATTTTTGTCGCCCTGCTTTTCAGCATCAGCGGCTTTTTTGCGCATTTCCAAACGATCGTAGCGGTGAAAGCTGTCGCCTTCGATAATGGCAGCGCTTACCTTTTCACGACGAAAAATGTTCTCAAACGTGCGGGTCACCGAGGTGGTGCCAGCGCCAGACGAACCGGTGATGGCGATGATGGGGTGTTTAACAGACATGGCTCAGGCTTTCAGAAAAAATCAATCGCGAAACAAAGTACGTTCGGCAAACAAGGGCGTGTTATTTTCTTTGACTACCGGTTCTTGGTGGTAGCGCTCAATTCGCTCAACTTCGTTTTTAGAACCAAACACCAAGCCAATACGTTGGTGCAAGCCACTGGGAGAAACCGATAACATGGGTTCACGGCCTGTGCTTGCACGTCCACCCGCTTGCTCCATGATCATGCCAATCGGATTAGCCTCGTAGAGCAAACGCAGTCGCCCAGCTTTGCTTGGGTCTTTGTTATCACGCGGGTACATGAACACGCCCCCGCGCATCAGGATGCGGTGCGCCTCGGCCACCATGGAAGCAATCCAACGCATATTGAAGTCTTTGCCACGTGGCCCTGATTTACCGGCCAGGCATTCGTCCACATAGCGCTTGATGGGCGGCTCCCAAAAACGGCTGTTGGAGGCGTTGATAGCAAATTCCTGGGTGTCTTCTGGCACTTTCAATGCAGGGTGAGTCAGCATGAATTCGCCTAAATTCGGATCCAAGGTAAAGCCAGCAACGCCATTGCCCACCGTCAGCACCAGCATGGTGGTGGGGCCATACAAGGCATAGCCTGCAGCGACCTGGGTGGTGCCGGTTTGTAAAAAATCTTGTTCAGTTAGATCACGGCCGCTGTCGAGGGCGTCTTGCGGCGCACGTAAAACAGAAAAAATACTGCCCACCGACACGTTCACATCAATATTGCTGGAGCCGTCCAGAGGGTCGAAGACCAGCATGTACTTGCCACGGGGATGGCTGGCAGGGATTTGGTAAGGGTCGGTCATCTCTTCAGACGCCATACCCGCCAAATGCCCGCCCCACTCGTTCATGCGAATGAACAATTCATTGCTCAGCACATCGAGTTTCTTTTGGGTTTCGCCTTGCACATTGATGGCACCACCAGCCTCGCCTGCATGCTCGCCATACAAGCCACCCAACTCTCCCATGGCCACGGCACGCGCGATGGCTTTGCAGGCCAAGGCCACATCCAAAATCAGCGCATTGAAGTCACCCTTGGAGCCAGGGAATCGCCTGCGCTGTTCAATCAGGTACTGGGTCAAGGTGGTGCGATGTTGCAAAAGCATGGTTTTCTCCGATATCAATTCTGTTGTTGGCCATGCATGGTCTGCAACTGTTCAACACTGACGCCTTCTAAGTTGGGTAGCACCCGCAAGGCGCCAGAAAAATCATGATGCGCCGTGAAATTATTGGGGGTGACAATGGTTTTCAGACCTGCTGCGACAGCCGCACGCAAGCCATTCGATGAGTCCTCCAAAGCCAAGCAATGTCCTGAAGGAAGGCCTAGCCGCGCCAAGGTTTGCACATACACCTGTGGATGGGGTTTTTTCTTAGGCGCGGTAGACGCATCTTCAATCACCACAAACAAATCTTTCCAACTGGCGCCTATGGCATTGCGCAACAGCACCGCGATATTGACAGGGGAGGTGGTGGTGGCAATGGCCAAACGCAAACCCTGTTGGCTCGCTTGGTTAATGAGGGCCAATACCCCAGGGCGTAGTTGAACTGCGCCACCTTGCACCGCATTTTCATATGCGGCAGTTTTTAAAGCGTGCAAATGTTCAATGGTGTCACGCAAGCCTGAACCGTCTATGTCTTTCATCTCGGGATGCACATGCTTCCAATAGTGCAACATGCGCTCTTTGCCGCCTGAAATCTCCAGCAAACGGGTGTACAAGACCTCGTCCCATTGCCAATCTAGGCCTTGCTCGGCGAAGGCATGATTGAAGGCTGCCAAGTGAGCGCTTTCGGTATCAGCCAAAGTTCCGTCGACATCAAAGATCAACGCTTCTAGTTTGCTCATGCTGTCGCCTTAGGATTATGAAAAATACGGATGGCCAAAATAGCCATGCTGCGCAAGGATATTGCGACAACGCTGTAACGTTTTTTTGGCATCGGTGATCCGGTGGCCAGCGGTCATTAGCAACTCCGTCAAGATTGGGTAACCGGCTATCTTATTAAGCTGGCATAATAAGTAAATTCATATTTTAAAGCTTTCAATTCAGCTTTTCTTAATTGAAAAACGCCACATTTCGACAGTTACGCGTCTTCAACGCCGTCGCTCGCCACCTGAGTTTTGCCAAGGCCGCTCAGGTTTTGCATGTGTCTGCGCCTGCCATCAGCATGCAAATTAAGGAGCTAGAGACGGCTGTGGGGATGCCCCTGTTTGATCGTCAGGGTCGAAAAGTGTCTTTGACGACCGGTGGTGAGTACATGCTGGTCTATGCCCGCAAGATGCTGGCATTACTGAAAGACGCAGAGGATGCCGCCGCCCGCTTACAGCGTATTGAAACCGGCAAACTCATGATCGGGATGGTCGATACCGCCACATATTTCATTCCCGCCCTGCTAAGCCGTTTTCTTGAGGAGCGAAAAGGAATTGAATTGGTGTTGCAAGTCGGAAACCGCCGCAACCTGATTGACTGGCTGAACAACAGCGAAGTCGACATTGCCATCATGGGCCGCCCGCCCTCAGAGATGTCCACCAGCTCCGAATCTTTTGCAGCCAACCCCTTGGTTTTCGTGGCCTCACCCGAGCACCCCTTGGCCCACGTAAAGGGTCTTCGCGCTTCAGACTTGAGGCAACAATCCTTTATTGTGCGAGAGCAAGGTTCGGGCACCCGAACCGCCATGGAAGCTTTTTTCACCCAAGCGCGATTTCAACCGCAGTTCACCATGGAGTTGCAAAGCAATGACGCCATCAAACAAGCGGTTAAAGCCAAATTGGGTTTGAGCTTTTTGTCGACACACACCATTGAGCTGGAGCTTAGTACCCAACAACTGTGCATTTTGGATGTGCATAAAACGCCCGTGGAGCGGGCATGGAATGTGGTGCACATGATGTCCAAAATGCTGTCACCTGCTGCCGAAGCTTTTCGCAACTTCGTACTTGAGAACGCCGAAAGCCATTTGGCTAAACAATTCGGTTCGCACAAGCCATAAACAGCCAAGCCTTGAATTTAGCGCAAGGCAAAAATCAGTCGTCATCGCCCAGTTCGGGATTCCAGCCCAAACCGCGACCGCGCTCGGACGCCCAAGCGTACAACTCCGCATGGCGTTGCTGAATATCCTGCGGTAAGCGACTTGGTAAGGAGCCGTGCATATCCCAAGCCTTCGTTACCTTGTCCATGAGTTGCTGCATGCGATTGAGATCCCAGCCTTTGCAGTCTTCGCTGCGGGGCAAGAGATCAAACAACCAAGCATCTAAAACTACCCGCCCCAGCATCGTCATTCCGTGCGAATCTTCATTGAACCCGCTGTAAATCATTTTGTCTTGCATGTGAACTTTACAAATTAGTATGTAAGGGCTTGATGGCTACTCCCGCCATTTTCCCAAGTAGGCGTTGATGACCTCAAGTACTGACTGAGACTTGATCACCAAGCCCAGGTCGATCATCTCAGATCCCATCACCATACCCTGACCATTGGGTGGTACGGGAGTGACCACAGGACGATTGGCCTCTTCACGAAAAAAAACTGCCGCCACAACACCCGCAAACAAAAATTTCTTCACGACACTTTGCGCTGGCCGCAAAGTTTCTGGCAGGTAAACAAAAACGGGGCTGCCACTTGAACCTGGGTAAACAGCGGCATCGATTAAGAACTCTGGACGCCCCTCAAAATTCAAAGCAATGGGGGTGGCCGTTGTACCCCGCCGCAAAATTGGCATGAGGTTGACCTGATCCCAAACACCGCTTGGGTAACCGACAAACAAAACTTCCTCAAGGGCATCAAGCGCACGTGTCGCTGATTCATCGGGGATCAAACGCGTATCGATGGGTTGATAGTATAGTTCCACCCCTTGGTCATTAGCTGCTTTCTCCAATGGACGCATTGGAATAATGGACAGATCCACAGCAGGGTCGGGATGACCAAACCACGCCTGGGGAAACTGATCAATATTGAGCTGAAAGCGTTGCCCGAGCAAGGGCAAACCATTGCGCTTTTGTGTAAAGACCAAACCACCCTGACGGACCCCATCGACCAAATGTCG
>JBILIR010000317.1:0-2759 GCA_044368955.1 Limnohabitans sp. | reverse complement strand
GGACTATGCGAGCGATGTCCTGTAATTGATTCATCTTTAATAATCAGAAGAAGCACCTGCATACGACTCAAACTTTGTAATAGGTTTGAGGAAGGTTAATTTAACGGTTCCCGTCGGGCCATTACGCTGCTTGGCAATGATGATTTCTGCTACACCGGGCTCCTTTGATTCCTTGTTGTAGTAATCATCTCTGTAGATAAACATAATCACATCCGCATCTTGCTCAATAGCACCAGACTCACGCAAATCGCTCATCATGGGGCGCTTATCGGTTCTTTGTTCAACACCGCGGTTAAGCTGAGATAAGGCGATCACAGGACATTGCAATTCCTTTGCCAACATTTTCAAGCCACGAGAAATCTCACCCAACTCGGTCGCACGATTTTCACCATCGCCACCACCGCTTCCACTCATCAACTGCAAATAATCCACAACAACCAACCCAAGCTTGCCACAACTACGTGCAAGTCTTCTGGCACTTGCGCGAAGTTCACTGGTAGTAAGACCTGGCGTCTCATCGATAGAGAGAGAAACAGTTTTTAATCTTTCTATGGCATCTGATAATCGAGGCCATTCATCGTCAATAAGTTTGCCAGTTCGTAAACGGCCTTGGTCTATTCGACCGATAGATCCAACAATACGAATCGCGAGCTGGGATGCACCCATCTCCATCGAAAAAACCGCGACAGGCAAGTCCTCTTTCAAAGCAACATGCTCTGCAATATTGATCGCCAATGCGGTTTTTCCCATGGAGGGACGAGCGGCAAGAACAATCAAATCCCCTGCTTGCATACCTGAAGTCATTCGATCAAGGTCAAAAAAACCAGTGGGAACACCCGTAATGTCATTCGGATTTTGAGACATCTCCTCAACTCGGTCCAAGAGTTGAACAACCAGCTTGTCCATGCTCTGAAAACCTTGCCGCATCCGCGAACCCTCTTCGCCAATGCTAAAGATCTTTTGCTCAGCTTCATCCAAAATATTTGTCACTGGGCGACCATTGGTATTCAATGCGGAAGTGGCAATTTCATCGCTGACACTGACCAATTTTCTTAATATAGACCGCTCCCTGACGATCTCTGCGTAACGGCGAATATTCGCAGAACTAGGCACATACTGCGCCAAGGAATTCAAGTAAGCAAGTCCACCAATTTCTTCTGCCTTGCCTTGGCTTTGCATTTGCTCAAAAACAGTGATCACATCAGCAGGTCTGTTGGTATTTACCAATGAAGTAATCGAGGCAAATACCAATCGATGCTCGTAGCGATAGAAATCTGCCTCTACCAAAAGATCGGCGACCTTGTCCCAAGAGTTATTGTCTAGCAACAAGCCCCCCAAGACACTGGATTCAGCTTCTTGTGAGTGGGGAGGTATACGCAACTGGGCAACTTGCTTGTCACTTGAAGAAGCATAGTTTTCTTCAGATGCAGAAAAAATAGCAGACATCATCAATCCTCTAATCTATTGATCCTACTTTTTCCACCCCATTCAGTCACCGCATAAGTATGTGCAATTTGAGTGAATAAGCTGGGGATAACCAGCTGCTATCAATTGAAAGTAATGCTTTAGAAAGAAAAAACCGCTCCACAGAGCGGTTTCGTATAAAGAGAAAGAAAATTAATTCGTTTCGCCATAAACAGATACATTGATATCTACCAATACATCTGTGTGCAAAGCCACGCTCACCGAAGAGTCACCCACAGTTTTGATGGGTCCTTTAGGCATGCGAATTTGTGCTTTGCTGACTTGGTATCCAGCCTTGACCAGCTCTTCAGCAATATCAAAGTTGGTGACAGAGCCAAATAAACGCCCATCGACACCCGCTTTTTGAGTTAATTTAACGGTGGTCCCGTTCAATTTTTCGCCTTGGGTTTGTGCAGCAGCTAATTTTTCCTGCGCAGCTTTTTCTAACTCCGCACGACGCGCCTCAAATTCTTGGATCGCTGTAGCAGTTGCACGTCTGGCTTGACCGGAGGGGATCAAAAAATTACGCGCATAGCCATCTTTGACTTTGACAACTTCACCTAAATTACCAAGGTTAACTACCTTTTCTAGCAGAATAATTTGCATGGAATTAACTCCTTAGATTTTGTGTTGGTCAGTGTAGGGAAGCAATGCCAAGAATCTTGCACGCTTGATAGCTGTGTTGAGCTGGCGCTGGTAAATAGCCCGAGTACCCGTGAGCCGAGCAGGAATGATTTTCCCATTCTCAGCAATAAAGTCTCTCAATGTATCGATATCTTTATAGTCGATTTCCTCGACATTTGTCACGGTAAATCGACAAAATCTCTTGCGCTTAAAAAGTAAGGACTGTGTGTTGCGCTTAGGGCGTTTGTCTTTGTTGAACTTCTTGAATGTGGCCATCGTAGCCTCCTATTTAACTGTATGAATTTCTTGAATGTGATAAACAACGGATTTCAAATTTTTGGAAGAACTTAGAAACCCATGGAATAACCAAGTGCTACCTAAATCAAAGCGACTAACACGCTCAGCAAGTATGCCCATGGCAATTGATTTCATTGTTAGCTGAATTTTCCTTGATAAGCCTGCTTCTAACACCGTTGATTCATGCAAAAGCGTGAAATCTAAAACGGGAACACCACCAGGTGAATAGCGCAAAACTGATATTGAATCTATTTGCGCGTTCAACTCAAGGCGATTCACAAGCCAAGAGCAAAATCAGGATTGAAATTCTGCGTGCTGTGTTTTGCGAGCCTCTTCGCGCTCAACAGTTTTCATCATCAAGGAAGGCGCAGTTT
>JBILIR010000352.1:0-2760 GCA_044368955.1 Limnohabitans sp. | reverse complement strand
AATCCACTTTGACGATTTTGGCCAGATTCGCCTCTTTGACCTCGTGGTACAGCCGCGCCTTGGCACCGCTGTCCGACAGCTTGCGTCCTCGGCCCACTTTGGTGCCGTCTGGTGCGCCGTCTTGCCCATCGAGCTTGCCAGCCCAAGCTTGTGCTTGCGCCTCCAAAGCGGCAATGCGCTCACTGCGCAACTGCGTTTGCTCTTTGGCCCGTTCGGGGTGGTGCGCCACCACCAGCCGCAAGCCCTGCCAGGGCAGCTCTTCAATGATCTCTTGCTCGGCCTTGGCCGCCTTGGCTTGGAAGTCTTGCAAGACCTCCACAAATTCACCGTAGCGCCTGCCTGGCACGGCCAGAATGAATTCAAGGGCTTGGCCACCAGCCGAGTTGGGCAGGGTGATCTTGCCCAACTCGTCGATGTTGTCCAACGACAGCAAGCCCCGATCGGCCACCATAATCAAGCGCTTGATATGGCCAAAGCGCGCCAGCACCTTCTTGAGTGTGGGCATCAAGGTGGGCGACTCGGCCTGGTTGCCGTCAAACACCTCGTGGTAAATCGGCAAGCCTTCTGCGGTCTGCACCACACCGAGCATGAACTGGCGAGCAATCAGGCCCTCTTTGGCCATGCCGTACTGGCGCACATCTCCCGCCTGTTCAGACAAACCGGCGGCGCGGATGGTGGTGAGGTCATAAAACACCAGCGACAAGTCTTGATCGACCAAAGGACGCAGCAAACTGGCCACCACATCGTCCACTGCCTCTTGGTGGTCCATCAACGCGTCCAGGCTGCGCAGCAAGTGCTGGTGAGTCAAAGCCTCTGTATCGACTTGCGGCATGCTCACTGTTTGGAGCCAACGCAGCACGCCCAGTTTGGAGTCGGCATCGCACAGGCGGTTGAAGACCATGACACGAATGGCGTGCTCAATCGGGGTGGTGTAGCGCGCTTTGCGAAACACGCCCGCCAAGGCGTCAAAGCCCAATTCTTTCCAAAGTTGATCGAGTGCCCAAACATCACCGAGTGCCAGCGCGGACTCAAAAGCCAGTTGAGGAGGCTCGCCCATGGCGGCGGGCATGCCTTTGGCGCGCAGCAGGCCTTTGAGCAAGGAGTCCACCTGGCCGCCCACTTCATCCAAGCGGCCTAGCGTGGAGACGGTGCGCTGACGGGGGCGACCGTTCTCGTCGCGGAAGGACTCGACCAGTTGCACATAGGTGTGACCGCCGGACTTGGTGAGCTTGGTGAACATGGGCAAAAGTGTAGCAAACGGCGAGGCGTATTGCAACACACATTGCCCACACCCATAACAAACAATATTGCCACTACAGAAAATTCAGAACATCAGCTGTAAGTGCTTGATTTTGTGAAGGTCGGGTGAGCGAAAACGGGTAAAATCGGGATCTGGTGTCGAACTCGGGTGAACGGCCTTGTCCGCCAGTACCTTCCCAAGGGCATCGACTTGGCTGGGTACAGCCAAGAGCCGTTGGATGCGATTGCCGATGAAATCAACAACCGCCCCAGAAAGGGCTTGGGCGTACGATCTCCTCTGGCGGTCTACACTGAGCTGCTCTTGAATTCCCCACAACACTCAACACTCACCCATTAAAACGCGGGTGTTGCACTTCACTTTTGAATCCACCGGGCTTTAAACTCTGATTTTTCAATAAAGCATTTGTGAATTTGACAGCATTAATTCACGATTGCCTCTTGCGGACAAAACGAAATTTATTTTTTTTCGGAGTCCAAATTTTACCCATGATGCGTTTGAGTCAAGCCAGCCACGCCTGTTCTCAATAAATTGATATTTATACATCGAGATTATGTTCAGTATCATCAATCTGTGGGCTATCATTTTCAAAAATCCAGTAAATCCTGGATAGCCTGCTGTTCTAATACCATGGATTGAGAGTAATAAACTGGGCTTATATTCGGCCAAGTAACTTGCCATCCTTGGCATGATGACGTATTCGGCACCTTCGACGTCAATTTTCAAAAGCTTGCAGCTTTTAAAAAAGTCTTGCATTTGCTCTTGAGCAATGTCTCTAACGGGAACCTGAATTGATCCGTATCCGTTCATTAGACTTGAAATGGAGTCTCCGAGAGAGTCACCCCTGCCTGAGCCAAAAGACATCTCGCCATGTCGATCGAACAATGCTGCATTATTTAACGTGATGCCATCAATTTTGTTTGCTGATATGTTGGCCGATAACTCTGCAAATGCCACAGGGTCTGGCTCGTATGCGTGAACGATGCATCCTGTTGAGGCTGCAGCTAAAACCGTTGGGCCGATCCATGCCCCAATATCAATATAAACATCACCGCTCTTTAAATTTTTGGTGATTGCGTTGATGGTGGAGCTTTCCCATTGGCCGCTGCCGACGTGTTTCCAAAAATCGTCGAATCGGGTTGGATTGGTGACTTGGTAATCGGTGTTGTTGATAGTGATTTTATTCATTGAAATTTTCAAAAATTTGGTTTGAAGTTTTATTTAATCATTGGCTTTGATGCCCTGATTTAAATTGCAACCGATGCAACGCCGCGTAGTGCCCGCCGCTGGCCAGCAGTTGGTCGTGGCGGCCGCGCTCCAGCACTTGGCCTTGTTCCATCACCACGATCTCGTCGGCGTTTTCGATGGTCGACAAGCGGTGCGCGATGATCAGGGTGGTTCGGTTCTTCATCAGGTGGTCCAAGGCGCGCTAGATGTGCCGCTCCGACTCGGTGTCCAGCGCTGAGGTGGCCTCGTCCAGAATCAAAATCGGCGCGTCTTTG
>JBILIR010000019.1:0-10443 GCA_044368955.1 Limnohabitans sp. | reverse complement strand
TCCCCGTATGCGTCAACTGTTTGCCCGCTATGCCACTTATTGCGGTTCTTCGCCTTGGCAGGCACCTGCCACCTTGATGTTGATTGCCCAAGTAGAGATGGACGGCGTGTGGGCGGTGCAAGGGGGCATGCATGCTCTGGCGCAATGTTTGCAGCGTTTAGGTCAGGAAAGGGGTGTGCGTTTCATGCTGGGCCAAGAATGCGAGCGCATAGAGCTGTCGCAAGGTCGTGTCTCGGGTGTGCGCTTGCAAAGTGGCGACAGCTTGCGAGCCGATAGCGTGGTGTTCAATGGCGATATTGCTGCCTTGCGCCAAGGCTTGCTTGGGTCTGGCGTCAAAGATGCCGTGGCAGGAAAAAAACAAGCACGCTCTTTGTCCGCCATTACTTGGTCCATGCACACACCTACCTCAGGCTTGGCCTTGGACAGACACAATGTGTTTTTCAGGTCTAACTACAACCAAGAATTTGAAGCTATTTTTCAGCAAGCTAAGCTGCCATCGCAGCCCACGGTCTATGTTTGCGCCCAAGACCGTGGCACGGGCGAGCCAGTGAACGGGGCTGAACGATTGCTGTGTTTGGTCAATGCGCCAGCCAACGGCGACAAGCGCAGCTTTACCCCGCAAGAGTTGGCCGATTGCACCGCCAGCAGCCAAGACTTGTTGGCGCGTTGTGGCTTGTCATTACAGTTGGAGCCTTCTTCATCATGCATTCGCACCACACCTCAGGACTTCAACCAACTCTTTCCAGCCACGGGCGGAGCCTTGTATGGCCAAGCCACACATGGATGGATGGCAGCATTCGCCCGCTCGAACGCGAAGGCGCAGGTGCCGGGTCTGTACTTGGCGGGGGGCAGCGTGCATCCGGGGCCGGGGGTGCCGATGGCGGCCATGTCGGGCCAACTGGCGGCCGCGGCCCTGATGGCCAACCTCGGTTTGACCAAGTTGTCCAAAGCGGGGGCTACCTCTGGTGGTACCTTGACGCATTAAGCGACGATGGCCAGCACGGCCTGACCATCATCGCCTTTGTGGGCAGTGTGTTCTCACCTTATTACGCATGGGCCAGGCGAGGAGGTACAGCAGAACCCAACCATTTTTGTGCGTTGAATGTGGCGCTTTATTCGCGACATGCCAAACGCTGGACCATGACCGAGCGGGGTGGGCAGAACTGTCACCGCGATGCGCAGCAGTTCACGATAGGACCCAGCCAGTTGCGTTGGGATGGGCAGTCGTTGCTGATCGATATCAACGAAGTGGGTGTGCCTTTTCCTCACAGCGTCAAAGGACTGGTCAGGGTGCATCCCCAAGGTTTGTTTAACTTCAGCACTGCCATTGATCCACAAGGCTTGCACCGCTGGGGACCGATTGCACCCAGTGCGCGGGTGGAAGTGACCATGTCCAGCCCTGGCCAAAGCTGGTCTGGCAATGGGTATTTGGATTCCAACGAAGGCGATGAACCCATTGACAGATCGTGCAGCGAATGGGACTGGTCACGCAGCCCCATGAGTGACGGCAGCACGGCGGTGATGTATGACGTTCAAGGCACAACACCGCAAGGTGACAAGTTGCTTGCGTTGCGCTTCACACCCCAAGGCGAGGTCTTGCCATTCGTTGCGCCTGAGCGGCAAACCTTGCCCTCCACCCTGTGGCGACTGAGCAGACGTATGCGCAGCGAGGGTGTTGTACGGGTAGCTGAGCAATTGGAAGATACGCCGTTTTACCAACGGGCCTTGCTGCAAAGCCAGTTGCTGGGAGAACAGGTCCAAAGCTTTCACGAGAGCATTACCATGTCGCGCTTGGTGTCGCCGGTGGTGCAAGCCATGTTGCCGTTTCGTATGCCCAGAAGGGCTTGAGTTAGCGCCCTGTCGTGTTTTAATCTGAACAATTTACTGAAGCAGGGCGATATGGCACCAACTGTTTTCAAGGAAAATGGGTTCAGATTTTTCTTCTTTTCCAGAGAAGAAGCTAGGCCGCATGTTCATGTCAGTCATCCTGACGGTGAAGCTAAATTTTGGATCAGCCCTGAGGTGAATTTGGCGATGTCTTCCGGGTTGTCTTCTCAGCAAATTCGAGCAGTAGAAAAAATGGTTCAACAACATTTGGAGGAAATAGTTCATGCCTGGAACAAGCATTTCCCAAATTGAAGTGACTCAGGTGAGTTCGCAAGGATTTTGGCTTCTTCTGTCAGATGAAGAGTTGTTTTTATCCTTTGCTGATTTTCCTTGGTTCAAGTCTGCCCGGTTTGAAGAAATTTGTGCGGTTGAGCATCCCAGCCCTGACCATGTTTACTGGCCTCAACTCGACATTGATTTATCTCTGGCTTCTATTCGCAAACCATCAGATTTTCCTTTGGTAAGTAAAGTCAACCGCCATAACGATATTTGATAGGCTGGCTTTACCGCCCTTTGAATACCGGCTTTCTGCGCTCTGCAAAAGCTCTCACACCTTCAGCAAAATCTTCGGTGCGGCTGCTGGACAGTTCTCTTTCGCGCAACACGTCTTCGTTGTATTGACCTGAGGCTATGTCGTTGAGTGAGCGCTTCATGGCTTGTGCGGCCAACGGTGCCAAGGCAAGCACATCGTTGACGAGCGATTGAAGTTGCACTGGAAAATCTGCGGCAGAGGAAAAGCTTTCAAACAACCCCAAGGCTTGCAAATCCTTCGACGAAAAAACCCTTGCCGTGAGAAAAGCCCGCTTCGCCGCAGCTATGCCAAAGTGGCTGACATAACGTTGCAAACCGCTGGGGTAGTAGTGCAAACCCAGAGCGGCAGCAGGCATGCGCCACTCAATACCCTCTAGCGCTATGCGCAAATCGCAAGCCAGCACCAAGTCGGTAGCACCACCATAGATGCTGCCATTCAGCGCACAGACAGTGATGGGGCGCAGTTGGTTCAAAGCCTCCGGTACTTTTTCAAACGCGGTGGAGCCGTGATCGGTATCGCTGAAACCACCGATGTCATAGCCTGCACAAAACACCGGCTTGGGGTGGCCTTGGGTATTGGCGGTCAGCACCGCTACCTTGACGCTCATGTCTTGGTTGACTTGATCAAAATATTGCAACAGCAAGCCCAGATCAGCGTTTTCCAAACGGTTGCGTTGCGCGGGGCGGTTCAAGGTGATGGTGGCGACACCATCAGCGATGTGCAGAAGCGGTGGGCCGCTTGGGTGAGCGGGAGTGCTCAATGCACCACCACCGGCACTTGCGTCGCAGGTGGCGTGTTGCGGCTGCGGTGGCAGCGCACCAAGCCGTCAATCATCACCATGCCAATGCCAGGGATGTCGCCCAGTTGCACGCTCTCAAGCAAAGTTCGTCCAGCGGTTTCTTGCGCACGGTCCATGAACACAAAGTCGGCTGCGCGACCCACTTCAATCAAGCCGCAATTCAAGTTGCGAATGCGCGCCGTATTACCGGTGGCAAAACAAAATACAAGCTCGGCAGGGATGTTGGCCAAGCTGGAGAGCAAGGCAACCATGCGCAACATACCCAAGGGCTGCACGCCAGACCCTGCGGGACCGTCGGTACCCAAAATCACACGGTGCGGGCATTTGAGTTCCAGCGCGGCTTTGGCTGCAGCGATGGCCACACGCTCGTTGCCGTTGTGCACGATCTCAATCGCACGGCTGGACTTTTCGCACAACTCGCAGACATGCGCTTCGGACAAGGAGGTGTGCCCACCATTAATATGGCCAATCACGTCGGCGTCGGCTTCAAGCACCACGTCTTTGTCAATCAAGCCCGATCCTGGGATGGAGGGGCCGCCTGTATGGATGGTGCTTTGGATGCCGTGTTTGCGTGCCCAGGCCACCATCTCTTTGGCTTCATAACCTGCTTTGACCGAACCCAAGCCCACTTCGCCCAAGAGTGTCACGCCTGCAGCGGCCAACTCTTGGAAGTCGTGCTCGGTCATGCCTTTTTCGATGATGGGTGCACCCGCGATCACTTTCACACCGCCGGGGCGAAAGTTGCTGAACGCCCTTTGCGCGGTGATGGCCAAGGCTTTCAAACCCACGATATCTTTGGGACGACCGGGCAAATGCACCTCACCAGCTGAAACCATGGTGGTCACGCCGCCGTTCATGGTGGAGTCAATCCAGCCGATTTGGTTTTGCCGTGGCGTCCAGTCGCCAAACACTGGATGCACATGGCTGTCGATCAAGCCAGGCGCCACGCAAGTTTGCTGCACATCGATGGTGGTTTTGGCACCCTCGGTGTCCACATCCTTGAAGAGCCCCACAGCGGTGATAAGCCCATCCATCACCACGATGGTGTCGGCCTGCAAAATGGGTTGGTCGATGTCGCCCGAGAGCAGCAAACCGATGTTCTTGATGACAACTTTGCCTGAGGCTTCTTCTGCGGTGGCGGTGGCCATGGACGTCTCCTGAATGCTTGCGTTGGAAAATGATTCTGCCACGCGTCCGCGCATAATAGGGCATGGCCTCACCTAGCAACACCCATACCGACGGACTGCCCAGCACGGAGGCAGGTCAACCCTTGGGCTTGCAAAGGGTTGAACCTCGACATGGGCCTGTGCGTGAGGGCAAGGTGGAGTGCAACGCTTGTCCGGTGCTGTGCCATATTTCTGAAGGGCGAGTCGGTGCCTGTGACCGCTATGCCAACCACGATGGCTTGCTGGTGCGTCTAGACCCCGTGGTGTTTTTGAGTCAACAAGCGCAAAGCGCTGAACCCCTGTCCTTGCAAGCGCGGCCAGACGCTGAAACTTCCCCCCAAACCTTAGCCGCCATGGACAGCGCAGAGCGCGGCGTGTTTGTCACCGGTATTGGCGCATCCACCACTTACCCTGATTACAAACCTGCACCCTTCATCGTGGCCGCCAAGTCCAAGGGTGTGGACATGGTGACTGTGGTGACCGAGGGCATCTTCAGCTATTGCAGCTTGAAGGTAAAGATAGACACCGACAGGTATTTGGGCGATGAGCGTGCAGCGGTGATGTACCAAGGCGAAGAGGTTGGCCATGTGACCACCGCCGAGTACGGCTCGCAAATGCTCAGCTTGGGCGGCGTGCATCACCTCACAGGCGGCGGCAAAAAGCAAGGTCGCATGGCGCTGGAGTTGATGCATCGCCTAGGCAACCAACAAGCGGCCGAGGTGCAAGTGGAAAATGGCGCCAAGGTGTTGCTGCAAGCAGGCCGTGCGCCTGTGGTGGACGGTGTGACTGAGCAACGTATGCGGGTCGGTTGCGGCTCCGCGGCGGTGGGCATGTTTGCCCGTCAATGGCTAGGCCTGTGCGACGAGGTGGTGGTGGTGGACGACCACATCACCGGTGTGTTGACCGAGCACCAAGCGGGACGCTGTTTGCACATGAAGCCCAGCGGCATCAGCATCAAAGGCCGCAAGTCCACGCCTGGGCGCTACTTTCAAGTGGCCGCTGCGGGTACCGGTTGGGGCGGCACCAACATCAGCGACCCGCTGTCTATTTTGGATGCCTGGAAACCCGAGGAAGCTTGGCCAGGTTTGCGCTTGCTGATGACCTCCACCACGGGCGAGCACGCCGCTTGGTTTGTGTTGGATGAACATCTGCAACCCCAGGCTGCAGCCATGCCCCCTGAGGTGCAACAAGTGGTTGACCGCATTGGCGAGAACTGCGAACCCTCGATGGTGTCGGTGCTGTTCTTGGGCGGTGCAGGTGGCAGTTTGCGCTCGGGGGTCACTGACAACCCGATTCAACTCACCCGTGCTGTGAAAAAAGCTTTGGTGAATGTCACCTGTGGCGGTGCACCTGCCTATGTGTGGCCAGGTGGCGGCATCACCTTGATGGTCGATGTGTTGCGCATGCCCGCCAACAGCTTTGGTACCGTGCCCACTCCGGCCATCGTGGCACCTATCGAGTTCACTATGAAGCTGTCGGACTACCAAGCCTTGGGTGGTCACATGGGTTTTGTGCGAACCTTGGACGACAGCTTGCTCAAAGGTGCTTGGCACAACGACGGCGCACCGACACAGCTGAAATGGGAAACGCCACCAACGGGCGTCAATCCTTGGCCTTTGGACAACCCGCCGATGTTGGGCTGAGTGGCGATGCAGGCCACACGTCGCCCTTTGTCTGATGGTCGCTGGCATTTTCAGCACGGACCGATTGACATCGTTTTGCAACTTGTTGGTGATGCATCTGCTTGCCACGACGCTGTGCAGCGCACATGGCAACGTTTTGAAACCGTATTGCCCGAGTTGGTGAGCGAACTGCCCTTGTTGCGACAGCCAATCGCCAACTTACAAAAACACAGTTTCCAAGGAGAGGTGGCACGTAGCATGTGGCAAGTCACGCATGACATGGCGTGGGCCGCTCAAGATGGTTTTGTCACCCCCATGGCATCCGTGGCGGGTTCGGTGGCACAAGCTTTGTTACCTTGCTTGGCACAGGGCAGCGTGCAAAAAGCCTATGTGAACAATGGTGGCGACATAGCTTTGTATGTGCAAGAAGAACAAAGCTGGCGCATAGGCATGGTGAGCGATATGCAGCAAGCTTTGCGTTCAGATGTGAACTCAGAGTTGATCAGCGATGGCAGCTTTGTCATTCAGCATGACATGCCTGTGCGGGGTGTTGCCACCAGTGGTTGGCGGGGTCGAAGTTTTTCACTGGGTATTGCCGACAGCGTGACGGTCTTGGCTCAGACCGCTGCCCAAGCCGATGTGGCTGCTACCTTGATTGCCAATGCGGTCAACATCCATCACCCCTCTGTTCAACGTCAAGCTGCCAACAGCTTGCGTGACGACACCGATTTAGGCGACCGCTTGGTCACCGTCGACGTACCCCAACTGCCCCCAGCCTTGGTAAAGCAGGCTTTGCAACTCGGGCTAGACTGTGCGTTGGCCATGCAAGCGCGTGGCCAGGTGTTTGCAGCGTTTGTGTGTTGCCAAGGCCAAATGGCTGTGGCACAACCTTTGGAGTGTTTGGTGTGACTGCACTGATTGATGTTCGACGTGTCTTCACCCATGTGGAAGACATACACCACGAGTTTGGCCCGGTGGCTTCTGCGCCCTTGGTGAGGGGTGCCATTGCAGCTGTGCTGCGTAATCCCTATGCAGGCAGTTACCACGCTGATATTTTGCCGATGATGGAAGCTTTGAACCCTTTGGGTATTGAATTGGCGCAAAAGTTGTGCAAAGCCATGGGTGTGGAGCCCGAAGCCATTCAAGGTTATGGCAAGGGCGCCATCGTGGGTGCGGCAGGCGAGTTAGAGCACGGCGCTTTATGGCATGTGCCCGGCGGTTACGCCATGCGTGAATTGCTGGGATGGAAGGGCGACCGTGCGGTTTACCTTGCGGGCAAAGGCGGTGTCAGCTCTGGTCAACCTGGCAACGCTTTGTCTATCGTTGCTTCCACCAAAAAAGTGGGGCCTCCAGGTGCCGCCTTGGATGTGCCCATGACGCACATCAATGCAAGCTACGTGCGCAGCCATTTCGATGCCATCGAGGTGCGGGTACCGGGTGCCCCGCGCAGTGATGAACTCATCGTCATCTTGGCCATGAGCACAGGCGCACGGGTGCATGCCCGTGTCGGTGGCTTGGCCGCCCAAGACATCAGCCAATGGAATGGTTTGCGTTAAACACGCAGGAGCAGAAAATGAAATCACAGATACGCAAAATCATTGTGCAAGTGGACGAGGTGTTGCAAGAGGGAGGCCAAGCCGTCAACCCACCTACGCGCCGTGCACTTGCCATGGCAGTGATAGCCAACCCTTATGCAGGAAAATTCAGCGAGAACTTAGACCAACTCATTGATATCGGTGAAGAGTTGGGCGGGTTGCTCGGTGAGCGCTGTGTCAAGGTCTTGGGCATCAAACCAGAAGACGCCCACAGTTATGGCAAAGCCGCCATCGTGGGTGAGGGCGGCGAGTTGGAACATGCGGCCGCCATTCTTCATCCCAAGCTCGGTGCACCCTTGCGTAAAGCGGTCAGCAAAGGTGCTGCGCTGGTGCCTTCCGCCAAAAAGCAAGGCACGCTGGGAACAGCGATTGATGTGCCCTTGGGTCACAAAGATGCAGCTTTTGTGCGCAGCCACTTTGATGCCATGGAAGCGCGTGTCAACGATGCACCACGTGCCAATGAAATCGTGGTCGCCGTGGTGGTGACCGACAGTGGCAGACCCCATCCACGCATAGGCGGTTTGCAAGTGCATGAAATCACCGGCACAGACGGTTTGCGTTAACTTTTCGGAGCATTGTGTATGTCACGTATTTCTCCTTCATCTGATGCAGCACTCATCGTGGTCGATGTGCAAAACGGGTTTTGCGATGGCGGCAATTTAGCGGTAGCAGGTGGTGCGCAAGTGGTGCCCATCATCAACCGCATGGCACCTGCATTTGCCAATATTGTCATCACCCAAGACTGGCACCCTGCAGGACATGCATCGTTTGCCAGCGCTCACAGCGGCAAAGCAGCGTTTGAGACCACCGAGATGTTTTATGGCACCCAAGTGCTGTGGCCCGACCATTGCGTTCAAGGAACGCACGACGCAGCTTTGCATGCCGACTTACATTTGCCTACAGCGCAACTCATCATTCGCAAAGGTTTTCACGACGGCATCGACAGCTACTCGGCCTTCATGGAAGCCGATCGCAAAACCCAAACCGGCTTGGAAGCGTATTTGAAGCAACGCGGTATTCGCAGCGTCTATGTGGTCGGTTTGGCTACCGACTTTTGCGTGGCATGGACCGCTTTGGACGCTCGTTCTGCCGGTTTTGAAACCCATGTGATCGAAGATGCATGCCGCGCCATCGACATGAATGGCTCACTGGCCGCAGCTTGGGCGCAAATGCAAGCCCAAGGCATACAGCGTTTGCAGTCTGCCGATTTACAGCTACCTTAAGACACACCGCGGGATGAAAGCAGTGGCCGCGCACAAATACCCAACGGTGAAACTGGCCGTTAACGGGAAAACCCAAACCGCTGCCTTGACCCGCCACACCACGGTCTTGAATTACTTGCGCAATGACTTAGGGCTCAATGGCCCCAAGTTCGGTTGTGGCTTGGGCCAGTGTGGTGCTTGCACTGTGTTGGTTGACGGTATTCCCGCAAGGTCGTGTGTCATACCTGCGATAGAAATGCAAGACAGGGCCATCACCACGCTAGAGGGATTGGGCAATGCCAGCAAACCCCATGCGGTGCAACAGGCTTTCATCGACACCCAAGCCGCACAGTGCGGCTACTGCTTAAACGGCATGGTGATGATGACGGTCGCGTTGTTAGAGCGGCACCCTCAACCCACTGACGATCAGATCAAGTCTGCCTTGTCGGGCAATTTGTGTCGCTGTGGCACCCATGTGGAAATCATCGCTGCAGTACATCAAGCCGCTGCTTTGTTATCGCAAAACGCTGCGAACAGGTCTGCCTGATGCGAGCGCTTTGGGTCAAACAACGAAGCGATCTCTTTAACGCCCGAGGTGTTTTGCTGGTGTTGCGTCCCCCGCTGCCGCAACCTGCGCCAGTGGTGGGCCAGCCCACGTTTGTCGCAAGCCACCCTAGTGAAGGCGATGAATGTTTGTTGGCTTTGTGGGATGACGCCAGTGTCACCGCCTTGCATGGCCATGTTGACCTGGGCACGGGCTTGCGTACCGCCTTGGCCCAATTGGTCGCCGAAGAGCTGAATATGCCGGTTGGCAAAGTGCATCTCTTGATGGGTCACACCGCACTGTCGCCCAACCAAGGTGCCACCATTGCCAGTACGTCGCTGCAAATACATGGCGCTCCTTTGCGTGCCGCAGCGGCACAGGCACGTGATTGGTTGTGTGCCAAGGCAGCAGTGCATTTTCAATGTGAAGCCCAGCAGCTTCGTTTGCAAGATGGCCAAGTATTTTTTAAAGATTTGGCCATCAGCGTGCAGCACTTATTGGCCGAGCAACAAGTGCTGTTAAGGCTTGACAGCCAAACCTCTTTAAAACCTGCTGCAGACTTCCACACCATTGGCCAAAGCACCCCACGTGTCGACATGGCTGCCAAGGTGTTTGGCGATTTGATTTACGTTCACGATATGCGCATGCCAGGCATGTTGCATGGCCGGGTGGTGCGCCCACCTTATGCAGGTGCGGACCATGGCGACTTCATCGGCAACACTTTGGCGAAGGTCGACCGCGACTCCATTGCCCATATCGATGGCATACGCGCAGTGGTGGTGCAAGGCGATTTTGTGGGCATCGTGGCAGAACGCGAAGAGCAAGCCGAGCAAGCCATGCATGACTTAGTGGTGCAGTGGAAGCCTTGGCCTGGCATGCCCCATGTGCAAGATGCAGCTGATGCGATTCGTCACAACACCCGCACCACCCGCGAGTTGGTGAATGAAGGTGATGTAGACAGTGCGTTATCAGAAGCAGCGCATCTTTTGCAGCGCGAATATGTTTGGCCTTACCAAATGCATGCCTCCATCGGTCCTTCATGTGCCGTGGCTTGGTGGTTGCAAGGAGTTGATGCGCAAACGCCCCAAGTTCAGTT
>JBILIR010000315.1:0-2764 GCA_044368955.1 Limnohabitans sp. | reverse complement strand
ATGCACAAAATGCTGACGCGCTTGCTCGCCGTCACCGATGATGTCCAAACCCGCATCTTCTTGCGCCTTGATCCACAGCATCGTGGCATCTGCCTTGGCTTGCAGCAAAGAGGCACCGGCTTGCTTCCATTGCGGCCACAGCTTCTCTGGCTCTGCCAGCCAATCGGGTTTGGGCAAGCTGCCAGCAATGGTGGTTTCAAACATCGGTTACTCCAAAAAATCAGGCAATCACTGCCTCAGGGTCAGGTAAAGAAGCCATATCTGCAAGCCCCATGGACTTCGCCAACAACTCAAACGATCTCAACTGAACTACAGGGTCGTGTGTCCAAGAACACACCACCAGTTCATCGAGTTCAAGCTGCTTGGCAAGGCTGTGCAGTTTATCTGCCGCTTGAGTGGGGTTGCCCACCAGCGCGGTGTCGCGCATGGCCATCATCTCGGCCATTTCTTGTGGGCTGACATCTTTCACCGCGTCCTCGGGCGACAGCAAAGGACCGACACGCCCACGGTTGCGGTCCATGCGCCAGCGAGCGCGGCTTTGGAACTGAAACCACGCTTCGTCTTCTGTATCTGCCGCCAAGGCTGACACACAAATGGTGACCTGCGGTTTTTCCAAATAGGGGCTTGGCCGAAACTGGCTGCGGTACATCTCCAAAGCTTGTTCCACACCCACGCCGTCGCTGAAAAAGTAGGCAAACGCATAAGGCAAGCCCAAATGCGCGGCGAGTTGGGCACCGTAGTTGGAGCTGCCCAAAATCCACAAACTGGGCGAGGTAGGGCTGAGCGGCATGGCCCACACACCATGCGCGGGGTGTCCCACGGGCATGGTCTGCCCCGTCACCCACGCTTGCAACTCCACCACTTGCTGAGGAAACCGCTCGGAGGCGTAGCGATCGGGGTTGAGCAGTTGCGAGGTACGTCCATCGCTGCCCGGAGCTCGACCCAGTCCCAAATCGATACGCCCTGGCGCCAAAGCATCAAGCACCCGAAATTGCTCGGCTACTTTGAACGCAGAGTAATGCGGCAACATGATGCCCGCACTGCCCAAGCGTATGCGCTTGGTTCGCATGGCAATCGCCGCCAACAACACTTCGGGTGCAGTGCCTGCAATGCTGGGCAGACTGTGGTGTTCACTCACCCAAAAGCGTTCATAGCCCCAAGCCTCGCAATGGGCAGCCAGTTCAACCGTATGGCGAATCGCAGCGTCTTGGGGGCGTCCTGCTGACACCACCGTCTGATCGAGCACTGAGAGTTTCACGTTGCGCTCATCTCTGCTTCTTGCAAGGATCGCCACATCACTTTGCCGCTGCCGCTTTTGGGCAAGGCGTCGACAAACGCTACCAAGCGCGGCGCTTTGTACACCGCCATGTTGTCGCGGCACCAAGCCAAGATGTCTTCTTCAGTAACCTGTGTACGATGGCTCTCTTTCAACACCACCACCGCTTTAACGGTCTCACCGCGGTAGGCGTCCTTTGACGCAATGATGCAAGCTTCTTGAATGGCGGGATGGCGAAACATCAGCGCTTCCACCTCGGCTGGCCACACCTTGAAGCCCGAGGCATTGATCATGCGTTTCAATCGGTCTGTGATAAAAAAATAGCCCTGCTCGTCCACATGGCCTAAATCGCCCGAACGGAAATACCGCTCACCGTCGAGCTGCATAAAGGCTTGCTCGGTAGCGTCGGGGCGACGCCAGTAGCCGTTGAAAATTTGCGGCCCCCGCATGATGATTTCGCCTTGCTCGCCGGTCGCAACTTCCTGCAAAGTCTCGGGGTTGATCACCCGCGCATCCACCCCAATGATGGGAATGCCCAAGCACTGCTGTTTGGGTGCATCGGGCGGATTGGTGTGCGAGGGCGCAGCGGTTTCGGTCAAGCCATAGCCTTCGATGTAACGCAAGCCGTACAGCTCCCACAGACGTTGCGCCACCGCTTGAGGCATGGCCGCACCGCCGCCGCCAATGGCCACCAAGCTGGAGAGGTCGTATTGGTCAAACTTGGGGCTGCCCAATAAATCGATGACCATGGTGGGGATGTTGGTCCAGTGGGTCACGCGGTAACGCGAAATCAAACTGCCTGCATAGTCGCGGTCCCAGCGCGGCATCAGCACCACGGTGGCACCCAAGTACATGCCACAGTGCATCACCGTCACCAAGCCGGTGATGTGGAACATGGGCACCACGCACAGGCCGATGTTTTCATGCGAGCCGTTGTTCCAGATCGCGCCACACAAGGCGTTGTGCATGACGCTGCTGTGCGGGTGCATACAGCCTTTGGGCAAACCGGTGGTGCCGCTGGTGTAGGGCAATATGGCCAAGTCAGAAGGCGTGACAGTTAATGGTGGCAGTGCCAAGATGTTGGCCAGCACCTGCGTCCAATCATGAGAGTGTCCGCCTTTGAAAACAGGCAGTTCGATGCGTTGCGTCAGCCACGCTTGCCAAGACAGCGGCCAAGCGTCTTGGGCTTGAAGCGCGGGGTCAAACGCATCGCTGTAATGCGTCACCAGCAAATGCTGCAAGCCCTCGCCTTCGGGCAAAGCGTCGCTGGCAGCGGCCATGTCGGCAGCCACATCGGCGGTGGTGATGGCAATACGCGCTTGCGCATCGGTGATGTAGTGCTCCAACTCTTTGGCGCGATTCATGGGATTAACCGGTACCACCACCGCGTTGGCTCGCAAGATGCCGAAATGCGCTGCCACCAGTTGCGGGCAGTTTTGCATGTCCAGCAGAACCCGGTCGCCCTTTTGAACGCCATGGGCATGAAGC
>JBILIR010000316.1:0-2764 GCA_044368955.1 Limnohabitans sp. | reverse complement strand
ATATCCCGTTTAGCCCACGGTGGCGAGGTGGTACTAGCCGGTTTTTACACACAAGATTTGTCTTTTGCCTACCCGCCGGCTTTCATGCGGGAAGCCCAAATACGTGTTGCCACCGAATGGAAAAAACCAGACCTGCTGGCTGTTAACGAATTGATCCACAACGGACGCTTGTCATTGGATGGCTTGCTGACCCACACCCAAACGCCAGATAAAGCGCTCGACGCGTATGAAGTCGCCTTTGGCGACCCCCACTGTTTGAAGATGGTCATGGACTGGAGAAATTGATGAGTACTGCCAACGAAAAACCTGTTCAATTTGTAGATCGCTTGCGCCAAGAGGCGTTTGTTGAGCCTGATGCGGTTCACACTGGCGAGGTCACCAAAGAAACCCAAATCATTGCCATTTATGGCAAGGGTGGCATTGGCAAAAGCTTCACGCTGGCCAACCTCAGTTACATGATGGCCCAACAAGGGAAGAAAGTGTTGCTCATTGGCTGTGACCCTAAGAGCGACACCACCAGTTTGTTGTTCGGCGGCAAGGCCTGTCCCACCATCATCGAAACATCCTCCAAGAAAAAACTCGCTGGCGAAGAGGTCAAGATTGGCGACGTGTGTTTCATTCGAGACGGTGTTTACGCCATGGAACTCGGTGGACCCGAGGTAGGTCGCGGCTGCGGTGGACGCGGCATCATCCACGGTTTTGAAACCCTGGAAAAACTCGGTTTTCATGAGTGGGGCTTTGACTTTGTGTTGCTCGACTTCCTTGGCGACGTGGTCTGCGGTGGTTTTGGTCTGCCCATTGCCCGCGATATGTGCCAAAAAGTGATCGTCGTCGCCTCCAACGACTTGCAGTCGCTGTATGTGGCCAACAACGTGTGCAGCGCGGTCGAGTACTTCCGCAAACTCGGTGGCAATGTGGGCGTGGCCGGCATGGTCATCAACAAAGACGATGGCACGGGCGAAGCCCAAGCCTTTGCCACCAATGCAGGCATTCCGGTGTTGGCCGCCATTCCAGCCAACGAAGACATTCGCCGCAAAAGTGCCAGCTACGAAATCATTGGCACACCCGACAGCGCTTGGGGCCCCTTGTTTGCCGAGTTGGCGCAAAACGTGGCCGACGCGCCACCGGTGCGACCCAAGCCCCAAACACAAGACGAATTGCTCGGCCTGTTCAGCGCCGATGTCACTGGCCGCGACTTTGTCATGACACCCGCCACCGAAGTTGATATGACAGGCAAAACCGTCATCGACCGGCCCACCCTTGAAGTGGTTTACGACGAAGTGTGAATCCCATGAGCGACATCATTCCCATCACTCCTTTGCCCAATGCCGCTGCCACCAGCGCTGATGGTTTGGGTTGTCATGCGGGCAAAGACCAAATGCTGGATGCGGCGGCCAAAGCGGGCAAGAGCGAAGTGCTGGCGCAGTACGCCGCCGACTATCCCAAGGGTCCCCACGACCAGCCGCAAAGCATGTGCCCTGCATTTGGTTCCTTGCGTGTGGGTTTGCGTATGCGTCGCACCGCCACCATCTTGAGCGGCTCGGCCTGCTGCGTGTACGGACTCACCTTCACCTCGCATTTCTATGGTGCTCGCCGCACCGTGGGCTATGTGCCCTTCAATTCCGAAACCTTGGTGACCGGTAAATTGTTCGAGGACATTCGTGAGGCCGTTTACGCCCAAGCGGACCCTGAGAAGCTTGACTGCATTGTCATCATCAACCTGTGTGTGCCTACCGCCAGTGGTGTACCGCTTCAGTTGTTGCCCAAAGAAATCAACGGTGTTCGCATCATTGGTATCGATGTGCCAGGGTTTGGTGTGCCCACCCATGCCGAGGCCAAAGATGTGCTGGCTGGCGCCATGTTGCACTATGCCCGCCAAGAAGCCATGGCTGGCCCAGTGGCTGCACCCCGTCAAGCGCGAAGTGTCAAGCCCACCATTACCTTGCTCGGTGAGATGTTCCCCGCAGACCCCATGATCATTGCGCAAATGATTGCGCCCATGGATTTGGCGGTCGGCACCGTTGCGCCCACACGCGAGTGGCGCGAACTGTATGCCGCCTTGGACTGCAAAGCAGTGGCAGCGATCCATCCTTTTTATACCGCCAGCATTCGCGAATTCCAAGCGGCAGGCCGCCCCATCGTGGGTTCTGCACCCGTTGGCATCGAGGGCACCCACGATTGGCTGGGCTCCATAGGTGCGGCGTGTGGGGTCAGCCAGGACAAGATTGACGCCGCACGTAACCAAACCTTGGGTGCCATGCGTGGTGTGTTGGCTTCGCAAAAAATCAATGGCCGCATCACCCTCAGCGGCTATGAAGGCTCCGAGTTATTGGTAGCGCGTTTGCTGATCGAGTGCGGTGCTGACCTGCGCTATGTGGGCAGTGCCTGTCCTGCCACGCCTTGGAACCAACACGATGCCGACTGGTTGAAGTCCAAAGGTGTGCATGTGCAGTTCCGTGCTTCCCTAGAACAAGACTTGGCTGCCATGCACGAGTTCAAACCTCAGTTGGCCATTGGCACCACCCCCGTGGTGCAAGCTGCCAAAGAGTTGTGTATTCCGTCGCTGTATTTCACCAACCTCATCTCTGCCCGTCCCTTGATGGGTGTGGCCGGTGCAGGCTCTCTCATTCAAGTGGTGAATGCTGCCATCGGCAACCAAGCCCGCTTCGATGAAATGAAAGCGTTTTTTGGCACAGTGGGCCAAGGCGACGAAGCGGGTGTGTGGGAAAACGTTCCCGTCATGCACCCCGACTTCAAGAAAGAA
>JBILIR010000314.1:0-2773 GCA_044368955.1 Limnohabitans sp. | reverse complement strand
CCGCAGGGCTTAGCTTGGTACAGCGGTGCCACCTTTCACCGTGGTGAAGCGAAAGCTGAGGTCACCCCACAAGACCATGCAGAGAACTTGGCCAAATTGCAGCAGTTGCTGCCCAAAGCAGCACAACAACTTGAAGCCCAATGGCAAGCCCCAGACCAACTGCAAGGCTGGTCTGGGGTTCGCTGCACTTCGATTAACCGAATGCCTGTGGCGCGTGCTTTGCAAGCCCAGAATTTACCCGACTGGTATGTGCTGACCGCCATGGGTTCACGTGGACTCACCGTGGCAATGGTTTGCGCTGAACGCTTGGCTTTAGAAATGGATCAACGTTTGATGGATTGAAAAATTTGGTCGTAAACCGCGCCATCGGAGAAATGATCTTTAGCAGCTTTGTCCCAGCCACCAAACGCTTGCTCGATCGTGAACAAAGGCAGCTTGGGCAAGGTTTTTTCAAACTTTGCCTTGATCTTTTCGTTGTTCGGACGGTAGAAATTTTTGGCGGCTAGTTCCTGACCTTCATCGCTGTACAAATATTGCAAATAGGCTTCAGCGACTTTACGTGTGCCCTTGCGGTCCACGTTTTTATCGACCACGGTCACCGGTGGTTCAGCCAAGATGCTGATGGACGGATAGACGATGTCCACCTTGGCACCAAATTCTTTTTCCAGCAAGTACGCTTCGTTTTCCCAAGAGATGAATACATCGCCTTGGTTACGCTGGGCAAAGGTCACAGAAGAACCCCTTGCACCCGAGTCAAGAACCGGCACATTGGCATACAGCTTGGTGACAAATTCTTTCGCTTTAGCCTCACTGCCGTACTTGCGTTTTGCAAATTCCCAAGCAGCCAGGTAGTTCCAGCGAGCGCCACCCTATGTTTTGGGGTTGGGTGTGATGACTTTGATACCAGGCTTGACCAAATCGTCCCAATCCTTGATGCCTTTGGGGTTTCCTTGACGCACCACCAAAACAATGGTGGAGGTGTAAGGAGACGAGTTGTGCGGCAAACGTTTTTGCCAGTTGGGGGGAATCAAAAACGCTTGTTTGTTCAAGGCGTCCACGTCGCCAGCCAAAGCCAAGGTAACCACATCAGCGTCTAAGCCATCAATGACGGATCGAGCTTGCTTGCCAGACCCGCCATGCGACTGCTTGATGGTCACGTCTTGTCCCGTGGTGGCTTTCCAATGCTTGGCGAATGCGGCGTTGAACTCGACATACAACTCCCGTGTGGGGTCGTAAGAGACATTCAATAAAGTGATGGGCGCTTGTGCCTAGCTGGTGGGAAAAGCACCTGCCAATGCAACGGCAGACAAGGCTTGTAAAACAAGGCGGCGATTTTTCATGAGATTCCTTCAAATGCAATGCAACAGTGCAATGAAGGAATTCTGATTTCTTAATGCATAAAAGGGAACGATTGAATAGTCAGTTGCTTATGCAAATACCAACTTAGATGAATACGCTATTTACTTATGCGGACTGCGCCACAAACACCTGCGCTTGACGAGGCGTTAAAACCAGTAGCTCGCCCTCTCGGTAGTTTTTTTCTCTGAATTCTGCTGCCGAAATTTCAGCTTCAATGATGTTTTCTTGGTTGATGTTGCCTTGCGAAATCAACTCTAAACGGGCCACAGAACCCATGACCAGAGCACGTTCCAATCGCGCCACGATACCGGTGTCACCCGTGGCATAACGCCGTACATCTAAATCGTGCGGACGAATATAAGTGTGCGTTTCACCCTCGGGTGTACGGCCTTTGAACAAGTTGACGTCACCCAAAAAACCATAGACAAAAGGGTTGGCAGGGTTGTCCCAGACTTGCTGGGGTGAGCCCACCTGCTCCACCTTGCCGCCATTCATCAGCACCACGCGGTCAGCCACTTCCAGTGCTTCTTCTTGGTCATGCGTGACAAAAATACTGGTCACATCCAAATCGTCATGCAGACGACGCAACCAACGGCGAAGGTCTTTGCGCACCTTGGCGTCCAGTGCACCAAAGGGTTCATCAAGCAACAACACGCGGGGTTCAACCACCAGAGCACGGGCCAAGGCGATGCGTTGTCGTTGACCGCCAGAAAGCTGTGAAGGGTAACGGTCGCCCAGCCAATCGAGTTGCACCAAATTCAGCAGGTCATGCACTTTCTTTTGAATCGCCGCTTCCGTGGGCCGAGTGCGTTTGGGTCTGACACGCAACCCAAACGCGACATTTTCAAACACCGTCATGTGACGAAACAACGCGTAGTGCTGAAACACAAACCCCACTTGTCGCTCACGCACATGGATGTGGGTGGTATCTTCACCGCTGAAAGCGATGCTGCCTTGGCCAGCGGTTTCCAGGCCCGCAATGATGCGCAGCAAAGTGGTTTTGCCGCAGCCTGATGGGCCCAACAAAGCCACCAATTCACCCGAAGCGATGTCGAGGCTGACGTTGCGCAAGGCGTGAAAGTCGCCAAATTGTTTGCTGATGTTTCGGATTTCGATGCTCATGGTGTCACTTCAAAAAAGGGTTTGCAAACCGGCTCAAGCAATGGCTGCTGGCACAGGTGGGCGTTCAGGTGAAAGCGCGGCCAACTCGGCCATGAGGCGCTGCTGTTTCCACTCAACCACCGACTTGATGACCAAGGTCACCAAAGCCAACAAGGCGAGCAAGGAAGCCACGGCAAAGGCCGCCACCGATTGGTATTCGTTGTACAAAATTTCCACATGCAAAGGCATGGTGTTGGTTTGCCCCCGGATATGGCCTGAGACCACCGACACCGCGCCAAACTCGCCCATGGCG
>JBILIR010000313.1:0-2777 GCA_044368955.1 Limnohabitans sp. | reverse complement strand
AGCCAGGTAGATGATGTATTGCAGGAAATTCGTATTCGGGTTGTTAAGCATGAGCGGGTATTGATCACTACCCTGACAAAGCGCATGGCCGAGCAGTTGACCGACTACCTCAGCGACAACGGCGTCAAGGTCCGCTATTTGCATAGCGATATTGACACCGTGGAGAGGGTGGAAATTTTGCGCGACCTCAGGCTTGGCGCCTTTGATGTTCTGGTGGGCATTAACTTGCTAAGAGAAGGCTTGGACTTGCCCGAGGTTTCCTTGGTGGCCATATTGGACGCCGACAAAGAAGGTTTTCTACGTTCAGAGCGCAGCTTGATTCAGACTATTGGACGCGCAGCCCGAAACCTTGAGGGACGAGCTATTTTGTATGCCGACAAAATGACCGAGTCCATGAAAAAGGCCATAGGCGAGACTGAGCGTCGTCGTACCAAGCAAGTGGCTTTCAATTTGGCAAATGGCATTACCCCTCGCGGCGTCGTCAAAGGCATTCGAGATTTGATTGACGGTGTCTACAGCGAAAAGTCAGACAAAGCGTCCATGCGCTTCGAGTTGGAGCAAGCCAGGATCGAAGATTTGAGCGAAAGAGACGTGGTCAAAGAAATCAAACGCCTCGAAAAACAAATGTTGGAATTTGCCCGAAACCTCGAATTCGAAGCGGCCGCTGCTTCCAGAGACCAGTTAAATCGCCTAAGAGCGCTCACTTTTGGTGCTGCCCCTCGGGATAACCTCTAAGCGCCAAGTACCCGACTGTTTTATTTGGTCTTATGCTATACTTGACTAAACCAGTCGAGAAAGCCTACTTAGGAGTTTTACATGCGCTTAACCACCAAAGGACGTTTTGCAGTCACCGCCATGATTGACTTGGCCTTGCGCCAAAACAATGGGCCAGTCACCTTGGCTGCCATCAGCCAGCGTCAACAGATCTCTTTGTCTTACCTAGAGCAGCTGTTCGGCAAATTGCGTCGCCACCAGCTTGTCGAGTCAACTCGCGGGCCTGGCGGAGGCTACACCTTGGGCCGCAAAGCAACTGAAATTTCCGTCGCAGACATTATTTTGTCTGTAGATGAACCCATTGATGCCACCCATTGCGCAGGCAAAGAAAACTGTCTAGGCGAATCTGGCAAGTGCATGACCCATGAGCTGTGGTCTTCGTTGAACCAGCGAATGATTGATTTTCTCAATTCTGTCAACTTGCAAAAATTGGTCGATGATCAACTCGCTAAGGGTCTGCAAGTGGAAGAGAAGCCCATGACAAGACGTGCTATTTCTGCCGCTCCAGTCGTCAAACCTATCCGTGTGAACGCTCCCAACTCTGTTTTTGCCTTGGGCAATGTGTTCGCTAAAGGTTGATTTCCCATGGATATGACGCCTCATTTTCCGATTTACCTCGACTATTCCGCCACCAATCCGTGTGATGAGCGGGTGGTTGAAGCCATGATTCCTTGGTTGCGCGAGCACTACGGCAACCCTGCGTCGCGCAGTCATGCTTGGGGTTGGGAGGCTGAGGAAGCGGTTGAAAAAGCCCGGGCCGATGTGGCTGCGTTGATTGGTGCAGATCCTCGTGAAATTGTTTGGACATCGGGTGCGACCGAGTCAAACAATCTGGCCATCAAAGGTGCGGCCCATTTCTACAAAACCAAAGGTCGCCATTTAATCACTGTCAAAACCGAGCACAAAGCGGTTCTTGACACCATGCGTGAGCTTGAGCGACAAGGTTTTGAAGTCACTTACTTGGATGTGCAAGAAGATGGCTTGGTCGACCTCAATCGGTTCAAAGATGCGATACGCCCAGACACCATTTTGGCAAGTGTGATGCATGTCAACAATGAGATTGGCGTCATTCAAGACATCACTGCCATTGGCAATATGTGTCGTGAAAAAGGCATTATTTTTCATGTAGATGCAGCTCAATCAACAGGGAAAGTTGAAATTGATCTGGAAAAACTGCCTGTTGATTTGATGAGTCTTGCTTCTCATAAAACCTATGGCCCTAAAGGCATTGGTGCCCTGTATGTGCGTCGCAAACCCCGCGTTCGTTTAGAGGCGCAAATGCATGGTGGCGGACATGAAAGAGGCATGCGCAGTGGCACTTTACCCACACACCAATGTGTGGGCATGGGCGAAGCCTTTCGGATTGCCAAGCTTGAGATGGCTCAAGACATTGCCAAAGCGCGTCATTTGCAGCAACGATTGTTGAATGGCTTGAAAGACATTGAACAGGTCTTTGTCAATGGCCATTTGACTCAACGCGTGCCGCATAACCTGAACATCAGCTTTAACTATGTTGAGGGTGAATCTCTCATCATGGGCATCAAAGGTTTGGCAGTGTCTTCTGGCTCAGCCTGTACTTCGGCGAGTCTTGAGCCTAGCTATGTATTAAGAGCTTTAGGCCGCAGCGATGAATTGGCACACAGCAGTTTGCGAATGACGGTAGGGCGCTACTCAACTGAAGAAGAAATTGATTACGCAATCACAACGATTCGCGCCAATGTAGGCAAATTGCGCGATTTAAGTCCTTTGTGGGAAATGTACAAGGATGGTGTGGATCTCAGCACCATTCAATGGGCAGCCCACTGATTATTTTTGACGGAGACAGACATGGCGTACAGCGAAAAGGTCATTGACCATTATGAAAATCCACGCAACGTGGGTTCATTTGACAAGGGTGATGACTCGGTAGGAACTGGGATGGTGGGTGCGCCTGCCTGTGGCGATGTCATGAAGCTTCAAATCAAAGTTAACCCTCTGACCGGTGTGATCGAAGATGCGCGGTT